>DBFAHJ010000237.1:0-2548 GCA_048227095.1 Collinsella aerofaciens
TGTCTGAATTTGGCTTAGCAATCATAGGCGGATGACGCGGAAACGGCCCCTCCCGGGGCCGTTTCAGTTCCAGATCGTTGTTTTCGCCCGCTGAGCTGGGCCTATGCCGGAATCTCTCCCACAGAAACCACCGAAGAGCCAGGTCTTTTTCCAGCAGGAAGTTCTTTTTGCGACGACTGAGTTTCTGGTTTTCCTGAACGCGACGCTCAAAAGCATCCCATGAAGGCGCGCCGTCGTGGGACATCCATTCGTAAGGCGTCTGTTCGCGTTTGTCCTGATTGCTTTTGGCGAGGACTAGGACTTTGTTGTTGCGAGAGTTTTCTCCCGTGCGAGAGAACGGCAGGATGTGGTCGATCTGCGTGTAGGTGTCGTCACTAATTAGGCGATCGACTTCGATTTTAGCGCCCGTGTAAAGGTCGAAGCATTCCTGCTCTTCCCACAGGCGGTACTTCTCTATCTGTTTGCCCGTGACCTCATCTGCCGTGCAGCCACGCAATTCAGCGATTTGCCTGGCAATGCGCTCACGATTTTTCTCATTCTTCTTATTGGCCTTGGCAATCTCGTCTTTTGCGCGCTGAGGCAACCTGAGCTCTCGATCAAGCTCAACGTGGATTTCGTTTGGCACGCCCCACTTGCGGCAGACGGCGTTGACCACTTTTCGCATTTGCGACATGGAGCGAATGACGACGGGATTGTTATTTGTCCGACCGGTAAGTTCGATCCAGGTCTCATAGGGCATCAGGCGATTGCAGCGCTTGAGCTGGGCGCCAGCGATGCGAAGTCCCAGCAGGCCGCAGTCATTTTCGGCCTGCGTAAGGTTGAGGACCTCGGGCTCCTCGAGGCAATCGAGCAGCATGTCGAGTGCTTTTTTGGAACGGTTGCCATAGCCGTTAAGAGCTTCGGATGAATAGGGAAGCCTACAAAGCGCCTCGATCTCCGCTTCCGAGAGTGGTAACCCCTGAAGCCGCTCTTGAAGTACGGGGAGAGCTGAAGAGTATGCCACCGCCTCCATAACGGCGTCGGCGAGATCACGGTCATCGCGTAAACGCTGCAGGAGAATGGGGTTGGCTGCATTGAGGGTATTGCGGAGCACGCGCCATCCCTTGGGCTTGTACACCTCGCGTGTTTTTTCGTCGGCAGCTGGAACTCCCTTAAAGTAATCGCCGGAACTAAGGTCGAGCGCTTTTCTGAGGGCGCCGAATTTAACAGCACAATCTTTGTTGCCTCGAATTGGCTCGCACGAGAACAGGATTGCAATGCACTCATCACGCTCCGTAGCGCTCAGGGCGCGAGAGGTCCCGTTTTCGTGGATGATGGTGATGTTGCCGAGTGCGCCATAGGCTGAAACGAGTTCGCTCGTAAGCGTGCAGCGTGCAGCTCGTTTTTCTGCTGGGAAGTATGAGCAGTGACCAACGAGGTCGTACGTGCGGCGGTCGAAGTCTTTGCGCGAACGCTCCCAATCGCAAACCTCGATACATGCGGCCTCAAATTCCGGCGAAGCGTATTTGGAGCCAAAGGAGCGTTGAGCATCAAATAGGATATGAGTTTCTTCGATAAGCTGGGCGTGCGTTACACACTTGTCGTAATTGCCGCCACGATTGCGACTTTGAGGCTGCTGAGCGAGCCATTCGCCAACGGTGCGGCAAGAGGTCTCTGCAATTGCTTCCTTGTTGGCCGCAAGGGCAGATAGAACCTTGCCACCTTCGCTTGATTTATCCTGATTGCCTTCTCCGTGGGGGATGTATCCACGGCGTTTGCAGAGGGAGTAAAGGATTAGCGCCCACTCGCGATCGTTGAGCAGACGGTCAAGACCATCAACACGAAGCTTGAGCGGTTGCTTGTCGCCTTTTGTGGTGTGGAAGTACTCTTTGGTGGCGTCTTGGGGGATGAGGCCATAAGCCTTGAGGACTTGGAGACAGTGCTTCAAGCGCGCCTGGGTACGGTCAATGTTTCGACGGGTAGAGCGGAAGCCCCTGCGAATAACCGCAAGACTTTGGCCCGTTTTAGGATGAGTTGGAGAGTCAAATAATCTGACGCCCAAATCCAGGATTTCATGATTAGCTGTGTCGATAAGTGCGAATCCGCAGCTTGCAATACCTGGATCCATGCCAAGCACAAGATGCCTGGGAAGTTCGAGCTTCCCAATTTCGCGATTGATGGTGATCTCCATGAAGCACCCCTCTCTAATAAGAACTCTAGAGAACGGTACCATCGCGTGAGGACATGGGCCGAGCTTGTTAGCCGAGCGGTCATTTTGTTAGGCAAACGGAAGCGATTTATACAGCCTTACATATCGGTTGCCGGATGATGTCGTTTGTTGAAATTGAATCCCGACTGAATCCCGCCCTGAGATTGAATGGCGGGGCGGCGCCCCACGCTATTCAGCGCGCTTGATAGGATGACGAACCACAGTCTTAAGTTTCTCCGGTGCACATTTGCGTGGATCGGAGAGATAGATTTCGTGATGGAAACGGGTGTCTGAGAAGTCGGGGACATAGCCCTGCTCGGTCGTGTATTCATTCATAGCGCCTACGGTCGCCGGTTCGTT
>DBFAHJ010000238.1:0-2621 GCA_048227095.1 Collinsella aerofaciens
CGAGAACTTTCCGTTCAAGCCCTGTGGTGCCTCGAGCGCACGCTCAATAAGCGTGGCGATATCCTCATCCTTCAGATGTTCAAGCTCCACCACGCGCCCGCGCGACAACAGTGCCGAGTTGACCTCAAAGTACGGGTTCTCTGTCGTAGCGCCAATCATAATGACGGTACGGTTCTCAACTGCATGCAGCAGGGCATCCTGCTGCGACTTAGAGAAGCGGTGAATCTCATCGATGAATAGAATGGTGCGGCGGTCGTACGTATTCAGGCGCGTCTTGGCCTCATCAATCACACGACGCAGGTCCTTCACGGTACCCGTGACGGCGCTGACCTCAACAAACTCGCTCTTGGTATGGTTGGCGATAATGTGGGCCAGCGTCGTCTTGCCCGTACCGGCAGGCCCGTACAGAATCACGCTCGAAAGCACGTCGTGCTCGATCGCGGCACGCAGCCATGAACCCTTACCGACGGCCTTTTGCTGGCCCACGTACTCGTCGAGCGAATTGGGGCGCATGCGCACCGCAAGCGGCGCATTCTGAAAGGAACGCTCGCGCGTCGAAGCAGAAAAAAGGTCGTCCATAGCCATCCCGTGTATCAATCAAAAACGTTTTCCACTAACAGTATACCGAATTAATACGAACTACCGTTCGTTAATATAGGTACGGTGCGGAAACTCCAGACCAGGGAACAGCTTGCTCGTCAGCTCGCAGAAATAACCGTCCGTCATGCTCGCGATATAATCCACCACGGCTTGATCCTTGTCGTCCTGCCAGGCATAGGTGCGATCATAGTAGGAAAGCTGCTGCTCAATGCGCGAAATATGGTGCTTAAAGATGTAAGAGGACTCGTCGCCACTGTTAAGATCCCGCAGGCAACGGTCGTAGAGCTTTACGAACGCCTCGCGCAGCTCCGCCTCGGAATCGCCTTCGATACCGCCCTTGCTATAGATCTTCTCGTAGTTCTCGCGCTTGGCTCGGCGAATTTCCTCAAACAGGTCCTCGCTCATCCCGATGCGCGGCTTACCATAGCTGTGCTCAACGATATCGATGGAGGCATGCGTGAGGATCCAACTGTTGTAGGCACCGCCCCGGCCATCATCAAAAGCGTCGGGCGAAAGCAGGCCCGCCGCGATCGCATCCTGACGGTCACGACCGACGTAGGCAAGAATATCCGAGATGCGAACGACGCAGCCCTCGAG
This sequence comes from Collinsella aerofaciens, assembly GCA_048227095.1. Lineage (GTDB taxonomy): Bacteria > Actinomycetota > Coriobacteriia > Coriobacteriales > Coriobacteriaceae > Collinsella > Collinsella aerofaciens_CF. The sequence continues at coordinate 1,198 of DBFAHJ010000238.1, forward strand.
CGTCATGGGACGCAGATGCTCAATTGCGCTATAGCCCGTGGCAATGCAATCCTCAACCGTCTGGTCAAACTGGTCAAAGGAGCCCATGTCCGAGAGCTCAAACACACGTTGCTCGTACTCGCCGTTATGGCATAGCACGCCGTCGAGCGTCTGGAGCGACACGTTGCGGCCGTACAGTGCGTCGAGCACGCGGACCGACTGCACGTTATGGAAAAAATAACGCCCCGTACGCTCATGATAGATATCGTTGAGGAAGCGCTCGCCGGCATGGCCGAAAGGCGTGTGTCCCAAGTCGTGACCCAGGCCAATCGCCTCGATCAGATCGCAATTGAGCCCCAGGGCGCGACCGATATCGCGCGCAATGCGGGAGACGAGCTGCACGTGCAAACCGCGGCGTGACAGATCGTCATTGCTACGGAAGCTAAAGACCTGCGTTTTGCCTGCATAACGGGTGTACGCCGGAAGATGAAGTATCTTTTCAGTATCGCGCATAAACGCCGGACGCATAAGCGTGCCTTTGTCGGCGGCGCGATCAATACGACGAATGACCTGATCGTCGTTGCAACGATACGGGTTGACATAGCCCGAAGCACGATCGGCGGCAATGCGCTCGACAAGCTCGGGCGACAACGCCGAGGGAATACGGTCCATGCGCGCCTTAATGACGGCCGTTTCTTGATTAGTTGCCATGGCATGCTCCTTAAGAAGGATGCGCAATCGGTTACAAAGTGCAGCCCACGACCTCGATTATGGCAAAAATCGGCACTAAAAACGGGAGCAATGGCAGGGAGCGCGATTTTGTGAAGAGGCAGGAGAGGGCCAGGGCCAGGAGTGCGACGGCAAATGCCACGATGCCACCCATAGGGTCGAGCGTGCAAAGCGCGAAGAGCGCCTTGGCATCCCCCATGCCGATGCCCGGCGCGTGGCGAAGGCGCCGCCAGAGCGACTCAGTGAGCACAAGGGCAAGGTAGACGATGACCGCAAGACCGGCGTGGTCAAGCGCTGTGTTCAAACCGAGGTCGAGCCAAACGCCCGCCAACGCCGCCACGGCACATGCGCCGGCAAGCCCATTGGGAAACCGTCGCTCTAGGGCATCAATTGCCACGCCGGCAAAGATGCAAATCCAAAACGGGATATAGACCATCGGACTCCTCCTCGAGCTGCATCGCAAAAGCAAAAACCACCACAAAGGTGCCTGTCCCCTTTGCGGTGGTTTTGGTGGTGGTTATTTGGCGCCTTGCATGACCTCGTCAAGGGTAACGTTGACGGCGTGCTGGGTAGGAACCCAGTCGACCTTCAGGAACAGCGCGGCCACCGTGATGGGGATATAGCTGAACATAAAGATCGGGAAGGTAAACAGGTTAGTCACCAGACGCCACTTTTGCGCGCAGTGAATGTGCTTGTACTCAAAGATAGTCGTGAGC
>DBFAHJ010000239.1:0-9906 GCA_048227095.1 Collinsella aerofaciens
CAAGATGTATCGCTATAAGCTTATGCATCGTGTGCAGCAACCGAAAGACGATGACGCGCCGCAACGCCCAATCGTCGATCAGCTTCCCTGCAACGACCGGGTGTTCCAAGCGATCTCCATGAGCTCCGAGACGCGCTATCCGTTTATCCTCAATCTCGATACGGGAGAATCGCAATGGTCGGTTAACGCCGTGCGCGATTTTGACCTGCCCTCCCAGCACCCTTTTAACTCACTCGACATGTGGCTCGCCCGTGTTCATCCCGAGGACCGCGACAACGTACGTGCCGAACTCGACATGGTGATAAACGGCACGTGGCACTTCCACTACATGCAGTATCGCGTAATGGATGCCACCGGAAAATACGTGCTTTGCGACTGCACGGGCTACCGCTTGGACGGCACCGATACCGAGCCCGGCATGTATGTGGGCATTATCATCAACCGAAGCTTGGCAGATACGACCGATTCCGTGACCGGCTTGGGCGATATTCACGCCCTGGTCAACGCCATTGGCGAAATGCGTCGCGTGGCGCGCAAGGCGGGGTTGATCGCCATTAAAATCGATGATATCGCTCAGGTCAATGCCCGTTTTGGCTTTGATGCGGGCGACCGTGTTTTGGCAGAATGTGCCGCCTGTCTGATGGAATGCTCGCGCGGTAAGGGTCGTATGTTCCGCTCGACGGGGCCGATGTTCGTGGCGCTTTTCGACGACTTTGATCCCGAAGAAACCGATGCGATTGCAGAGGAAATCGAGCGGTTCCTGGGTTCGCCCGTGCTCTTTGGCCCATTTGAATATCAGCCGCCCATTCGCGTGGCCACGCTCCATCTGGACGGCGTCGACCGTCAGCCCGTTTCGATTTTGAACGAGCTCAAAGCGTTGCTCGGGAAAGCCGTGCAGGTGCCAGGTACCAAACTGGATTAGCACCGCGCCCACACCGCCTCCCCCATCGTGCGATAATCCTCTGCAGAAGTCACCGACAGCAGAGGGAGTTTGTGATGAAGGTTCTTTTGGTCAATGGCAGCCCCAAGGCAAACGGCAACACCGCCCGCGCACTCGCCGAGGTCGCCGAGCAGCTCAACGCCGAAGGCATTGATACCGAGGTGTTTCAGCTGGGCGCCAAGCCCATTCGCGACTGCATCGGCTGTGGTCAGTGCGGCAAGCTTGGCGGGCGCTGCACCTTTGACGATGACGTGGTGAACGAGCTCATCGCTGCCGCCGAGCAGGCAGACGGCTTTGTCTTTGGCTCGCCCGTCTACTATGCGCACCCCAGCGGCCGCATCCTTTCGGCCCTCGATCGCACCTTCTATGCCGGCAGCAAGGCCTTTTCGCACAAGCCGGGCGCTGCCGTCGCCGTCGCCCGTCGCGGCGGCACGTCGACCACCTTCGATGTGCTCAACAAGTACTTCACCATCAACCAGATGCCCGTGGTTGCCTCCACGTACTGGAACAACGTGTTTGGCGCCATGCCGGGTGAAGCTGCCCAGGACGCCGAGGGCCTGGCCACCATGCGCAACATCGGCAAGAACATGGCCTGGCTCCTGCATTGTATCGAGGCAGGACAGGCCGCCGGCATCGAAGCCCCCGAAGCCGATCGCGAGCGCACAAACTTCATCAGGTAGAACGGCGGAACATAATATGAATATTCAAATCTTCGGGACTAAGAAGTCTTTCGACACCAAGAAGGCGCAGCGTTATTTTAAGGAGCGCCGCATTAAGGTGCAGTTTATCGACCTTAAGGAAAAGGAGATGAGCAAGGGCGAGCTCACGAGCGTGATGCAGGCGGTCGGCGGCATCGACAAGCTGCTCAACCCCAAGGCCAAGGACGAGGAGACGCTCGCGCTCATCCAGCACCTCACCCCTAGCCAGCGCTTCGACAAGCTGCTCGAGAACCAGCAGGTTCTAGCCGAGCCCATCGTGCGCAACGGCAAAAAGGCCACCGTCGGTTATTTCCCCGATGTATGGGGAGCCTGGGAGTAGCCTGTGTTATTTGCCGGCGCGTGGGTATAAGAGCAGGCGTTTGGCATAAGATTCAACTGTAAGCCATGTCTAACAAAGGAGGGCACATGCCCAACAAACCCGTGAAAATCATCATGCTTACCGGATACCTCGGTGCCGGCAAGACCACGCTGCTCAACCACATCCTCGCTAACGATGGCGGTATCCGCGCCGCCGTGATCGTCAACGATATCGGCGAGATCAACGTCGACGCCAGCCTCATCGCCGACGGCGGCCTTTCCGAGACCGACGACCTCATCCCGCTCACTAACGGCTGCATCTGCTGCACGCTTTCGGATGACCTGGCCAACCAGCTGCAGGGCATCGCCGATTCGGGCGACTTCGATTACATCATCATCGAGGCATCGGGTATTTGCGAGCCCATCCCCATCGCCTACACCATCTCGAGCTTCTGCGACGAGGCCAAGGTGGGCGGCGAGCCCAAGCTCGCACTCGACAACATCGTGGCCGTGGTCGATTGTGCCCGTATGTACGACGAGTTCAACGGCGGTCGCGACCTGCTGGCAGAGGATATCGACGAGGACGACATCGAGAGCCTGCTCATCCAGCAGATTGAATTCTGCTCCACGCTGATTCTCAACAAGACCGATACCGTGACGCCTGAGCAGATCGCCGAGCTCAAGGCTATCGTGCGCAGCCTGCAGAAGGACGCCGTAATCGTCGAGGCTCAAAACGGAGAGGTTCCTATGGGGGAGCTGCTCGACACCGACCGCTTCGATTTTATGCGCGCCTACAACTCCGCCGCCTGGATTGAGGCCATGGAGCATCCCGAGGAGCACGATGACCCCGAGGTGCTCGAGTACGACATCGAGACCTTTGTTTACTCGCGCCGTAAGCCGTTTGACCTGAAGAAGTTCACCGATTTTGTTGAGCAGGAGTGGCCCGACGAGGTCATCCGCGTCAAGGGTCCGCTGTGGCAGACCGGCGACCCGGACATGTGCTACATGTTTGAGCAGGCCGGCCACCAGATGCGCCTGATGGAGAACGGCCTGTTTGTCGACTCGGCGCCCGAGGGCGAGAAACAGAAGATCATCGACGAGAACCCCGAGATCATGCAGATTTGGGACGACGAGACGGGCGACCGTATGACGAGCCTGTGCATCATCGGCCGTCACATGGACAAGGATGCGCTCATCGCCTCCCTCGATGCCTGCCTGACCGACTGGCACCGCGCCTAGGTTTATCCAAGCGGGTATTTTTCCGCTTACGTAACCGCCAAACCACCACGAAGGTACCCTTCGTGGTGGTTTTTCGTTCTGAGCCAAGGAGATTCATGTTCAACATTGTGCTGTATGCGCCCGAGATTCCGGCCAATACGGGCAATATCGGCCGCACCTGCGTGGTTACCGGCGCCCGTCTACATCTGGTGGAGCCACTGGGCTTTTCGCTCGACGACAAGACAGTACGTCGCGCCGGCCTGGGCTACTGGCAAAACTTAGACGTGACCACCTATGCCGGCTGGGAGGATTTCCTTGCACGCAATGGTCTCTCCCCTGCCGACGAACGGCTGCATCTGCTGACCAAAAAGGCACGCCGCACCTATGCGCAGAGTACCTACCGCGATGACGACTACTTGATCTTTGGCAGCGAGAGCTCGGGCATTCCCGAGACACTGCTTGCCGCGGCGCCCGAGCGTTGCGAGCGCATCCCGATGCTGCGCGATTGCGACTCGCTCGATAACGCCGAGGCATGGGAAGCTCACGAGGAATCGCTGGGGCATACCGAGGACAGCCACGAGGCCATCCTTCGGCAGGATATCTGCGGCAACTTCGTCAATCCCGACGACTACCGCATCAGCGCCCTCAACCTTTCCAACAGCGCCGCCATCGTCCTCTACGAGGCCCTACGCCAAACAGGCTTTCCGGGAATGTGACAAAGGAACTGTCCCTTTGTCACTTTCACTTACAAATAGCGGCCGGTGATGCTTGCGGGGCAGGCCGCGATGTCGCTCGGCGTGCCGGCGCAGACGATTTGCCCGCCGGCGTCGCCACCGCCTGGGCCCATGTCGATTACGTAATCGGCGTTACGGATAAGGTCGAGATCGTGTTCGATCACGATAACCGTGGCGCCCTTGGCAACAAGGCCGTCGAACACGCTCAACAGCACCTGAACATCGAGCGGATGCAGGCCAATCGTGGGTTCGTCGAACACGAATACGGCGTCATCCTGCACACGGCCCATCTCGCTCGCAAGCTTAAGACGCTGTGCCTCGCCACCCGAGAGCGCCGGTGTGGGCTCGCCAAGTGTGAGATAACCCAGGCCCAGGTCGTGCAAGGTCTGCAAGCGCGTCTGAACCTTCTTGAGTCCCAGTGTGGCGGCGATGGCCTCGTCCACACTCATGTCCATGAGCTGCGGCAACGTAAGCAGACTCCCGTCCTTGCCCTCGCGATGGATACGCGAAGCCGCGTCTGCATAACGCGAACCGCGACATGCCGGGCAGACGATCTCGACATCGGGCAAAAACTGCACGTCGAGCGATATCGATCCCGTGCCATCGCACGTAGGGCAGCGCAAGGCGCCAGTATTGTAGCTAAAGGCACCCGCCTTGTAGCCAGCTGCCTTGGCCTCGGGCGTACGGGCGAAGGCGCGGCGCAGCTCGTCATGGATGTCGGCATAGGTTGCGACCGTCGAGCGCACGTTGGCGCCGATGGGCGTAGCATCAATCAGGTTTGCGCGAGCAATGCCTTCGGCATCGACCCAACGCACGTGTCTTGGCAGGCGCTCGCCAGTTGCCCGAGCCTTGAGCGCCGGGATGAGCGTCTCGAGCACCAACGTCGTCTTGCCCGAACCCGAAACGCCCGTAACCGCGACCAAGCGGCCGCGCGGAATATCGACTTCGAGCGGCTTGACGGTATGGATGGCATCGGTCGCCATGCGGATATGGCCCTGGTCGAACATTTCGTCGTCAGTCACCTGCGGACGCATGCGCTTGGACTCTGTGCACAAAAACGGGGCGATGCGGCTGCCCTGCGATTGTTCGACCTCGTCCACCGTGCCAACGGCAATCACATTACCGCCGCCTGCTCCGGCAACGGGACCCATCTCGACCAGATAGTCGGCTTCCGCCAGTACGCGCGTGTCGTGGTCGACAACAACCACGGTGTTGCCGTCATCCACCAGATCGCGCATCACGCCCACCAAGCCGTCGACATTGGCAGGATGCAAGCCGATCGAAGGCTCGTCCAGCACATAAAGCACACCCGTCGATCGGTTGCGCACCACGCGAGCAAGCTGCACGCGCTGGCGCTCACCCGTGGAGAGCGTAGCACCGGCACGATCGAGTGAAAGGTAATCGAGACCCAGGTCGACCAGACGACGGGCCGCGCTCAAAAACGAATCGCATATATCCGTCGCCATGGGCCGCATCTCGGGCGGCAAGGATGCGGGCACCCCGCGCACCCACTCAATCGCCTCGCCCAGCGTCATGGCCGCGGCCTGCGCCAGATTGATACCGCGCACTTGGGGCTGGCGCGCAGCCTCGGAAAGACGCGTGCCACCACAGTCGCGGCATGGCCCCTCGCGCAAAAAGCGTGCAACGCGTTTGAGCCCCTTATCGTCCTTAACCTTAGCGAGTGCATTCTCGACGGTATAGACGGCGTTGTAATAGGTAAAGTCGAGCGGCGTGGCGCCCTCGCCGTTCTTGGGAACGTAAAGAATGTGCTTCTTAACCGCGGGGCCGTGAAACACGATGTCGCGTTCTTGAGGCGTGAGCTGGTTAAACGGCACGTCGGTACGCACGCCCATCTCGCCTGCCACCTGCTTCATCAGATCCCACATGAGCGTACCCCAGGGAAGCACCGCGCCTTCGTTGATGGTCTTTGACTCGTCGGGCACCAGGCTCGCCTCGTCCACCTCGCGCATGACACCAGTGCCGCCGCAGGTAGAGCACGCGCCGCCGCTGTTAAAGGCAAGGTCCTCGGCACCCGGCGCGTAGAACTCGCGGCCGCATGCGGGGCACGTGAGCGACAGGCCCGCAGCCACGTTAAGGCTCGGCTCCACTCGCGCCCCGCAATGCGGGCACACGTGATGGGCGCAGCGGCTAAAGAGTAGACGCAGGCTATTGTTGAGCTCGGTCATGGTGCCAAAGGTGGAACGCACGCCCGGCACGCTGGGGCGCTGATGCAATGCGAGCGCCGCCGGCACGTGCAGCACCTCGTCCACCTGGGCGTGCTCGGCCTGCGTCAGACGACGGCGGGTATAGGTGCTGAGCGCCTCCAGATAGCGACGCGAGCCCTCGGCATAAAGAACCCCCAGCGCCAGCGAACTCTTGCCCGAACCCGATACGCCGGCAATACCCACGAGCTTTCCCAGCGGAATGTCGATATCGATGTCCTTGAGGTTATGGACGCGCGCGCCACGTACCTCGATAGCCTGCGGGCTCATCTTCTGTTCCGTCACCTTTATCACCCTACTCATGCCATAAAACTCGATCGCGAATGTACGCGCCCAGCATGGGCACGGTAAACCGGACGAGGCCGTATCCGGCAGCCTCGATGACGCGCTCGCGAATCAGGCTTGCGCGATATTTACTCGCCCAACTCTGAGTACGGTCGCAGCGCTCAATGATATCCGCCATGCGCGTCGGCTCACCCTCGTCAGCAGCCATGGCCTCGATAAAGAGGCGTTGCGGACTGCGCAACCCGTAATACAAGGGAGCGTCCACTGCTTCATAGAACTCGGAGATGGCATCCGCGTGCCCAGCCTCAACATCGCGCTCTTCAATGACCCGCGAGTCACGCCGGACGGCAGACCTCCACATGTAATATCCCACCAGCTGAACCATGTAGGGATGCCCCATGCTCTTGCGCGCCGCAAGGTCCGCCGTCTCCGCGTCAACGTAAAGACCAGCGTCTTTGACCGTCTGGACATACGAATCGCGCACCTTGGGCAAAGATATCGCCCCCAACGTACGCTGCTGGGCACGCCGCAAAAACGTAACGCTCGGCTCTTCGAGCAGATCGTCAACCATACTGGGCAAGCCGGCGAACGCCAGCGCAAGACCGCGCTGGTCGCTATCGGGCAAGCCCGTGGCATCCTGGTCTCCGAGCACCTGCTGATAGAGAACAGCAAGAGCCGCCAGTTCCTCGATAGACGCCGATTGCGCCTCGTCAATCGCAAACAGTATGCCCTTGCCTGGACCGAGCCTCTTGAGGCGCTCGTTGACCAGCCCTCGCAACGTCTCGCCCTTTGCCCGCGCCGCCTCGACCGACATCCGGCCAAACGACGGACCGAACTCCATTGACGTCACAATGGGTTTATTCGAGCGAAGCGCGTCGGCCAAGCGGTCGCATAAGCCAAGCGAAGCGGAATCGGAGACAACCGCCCATCCGCGCTCATTGGCTAGACGTTGCAGCTCCCGTAGGAGAACCGTCTTGCCACAGCCGCGGTTTCCCGTAATGAGCATGAGTCTACCCGGCGCTCCGGCGCCGTTATCGAGCCCTTCCTCGAAATCTTCGATGACCGACTCGCGGCCGATGAGTATCGGAGGCCGCTTGCCAGCCGTGGGCTTAAAGGGATTTGGATTCATGTCGGCCTCCTCGGATTGGCAAACCCTGGTAATAGTTATTTATACCAACTTATACCGAGTTATACCAATAGCATATGACAAAGGAGCTGTCCCTTTGTCACATGTGGCCGAAAAACTCGGCGCCTGCTGCTCGCCAGGGGCGGAAGGTGGCGGGATCGACCTTTACGTGCGCCGTGGCGGGTACGTCGTACCATTTGACCGTGTAACCGGCGCCGTGAGAGCAAAAGACCGAGTCGGGCGTGTTGGGCAGATCGGCCTCGGGCTCATAGGCAGCCGTCTCGATTACGCGCTCGGCATCATGGCAAGCCGCATAGCCGGCGAACTCTAGGTACAGATGCCCGCGACCGCTCGTGTAGGCGGCCACCTCCAGCGCGTAATCCTGCACCTCGGATGCCGGCACGCGACCCACAAGCTTTGCCCGATCGCCCGCCATCGTCGGCGGCTCGTACTCGGCACCCATGCGCGTGGCATCCGAGAGCGCCCGGCCCACGCACTCCCCCGGCACCTCGAGCTCAAAGCGATACCACGGCTCCAACAGCACAGCCGCGCCGGCCTCGCGCGCCTGCATCAAACCCTGGCGAATCGCGCGATACGTGGCCTGGCGAAAATCGCCGCCCTCGGTGTGCTTGGCATGCGCGCGGCCGCCCGTGAGCGTAATGCGAATATCGGTGATGGGCGAGCCGGTCAGCACGCCCAGGTGATCGCGCTCCATGGCGTTGGTGAGCGCCAGACGTTGCCAGTTAAGATCGAGCTCGTCAGTCGAGGTCACGGTACCAAACTGCACGCCCGAACCCGCTGGCAACGGCTCCAGACGCAGATGCACCTCGGCATAGTGGCGCAGTGGCTCAAAGTGACCCACGCCCTCGACCGGCTGCGAAATAGTCTCCTTATAGAGGATGCCGCCGGGCTCAAACTCGACCGCAAGGCCAAAACGATCGGCCAACACCCGCTGCACGACCTCGAGTTGCACGGCGCCCATCAACTGCAGGTGAATCTGCTCCAGATGCGTATTCCAGCTTACGCCGAGCATGGGATCTTCGTCCGCTAACTCAGTCAGCGCTTTGAACACCGCGTGGACATCGTGTTCGCCCGGAAGCACCGTATAGGTGAGGACCGGCGCAATGACAGGCGCATCGCCCGCAGGCTCCGCGCCCAGGGCGTCCCCCGGGCGAACGTGCGCAAGACCCGTCACGGCGCAAATACCGCCAGCAGCAACTTCTTGGGCAAGCTCATACTTCTCGCCGTTATAGATGCGTACCTGATCGACCTTCTGCTCCCATGCCTCGGCACCGGAACGTCCGGCAATCATCTGCTTGGCATGCAGCGTGCCACCGGTCACCTTAACCCATGCCAAGCGCTCGCCGCGATCCCCGCGGCTGACACGATAGACGCGCGCGGCAAACTCCGGGAGCCACGCCTGTTCACGCATCAGCGCGCATATACCATCCAGCAGCTCGTCCACGCCCTGGTCCTTGAGCGCCGAGCCGGCAAAGCAGGGAAAGAGCTTGCGCTCGGCAACCATGCGCGACAGCGTTGCGACGGAAAGCTCACCCGCTTCAAGAAACTCCTCGAGCGCCGCCTCGTCCAACGCAGCAGCGTCCTCCTGAACGGCACCGCCCGCCAACAGTTCGTTGGCATCCAGGCAGCCTTCGGAAAGACGCTGCCCAAGCTGTGCCAGCAAAACATCGCGGCCGGGATTCTCCAAATCGATTTTGTTGATATAGATGAACGTCGGAATGTCATAGCGCGCAAGCAGGCGCCACAGGGTTTCGGTGTGCCCTTGCACGCCATCGTTGGCACCCACAACCAAAATCGCATAGTCGAGCGCGCGCAATGTGCGCTCCGCCTCGGCAGAAAAATCGACATGCCCCGGTGCATCCACGAGCATGACGTGGGTATCGCCATGGTCGAGCACGGCCTGCGACGAGAAAATCGTAATGCCGCGCTCGCGCTCAATCTCGTTCGTATCCAGATGCGAATCGCCATCGTCCACGCGGCCGCGCTTGCGAATGCGACCCGCGTCGAACAACATGGCCTCGGCCAACGTGGTCTTGCCGGCATCGACATGCGCCAAGATTCCAACGACCGCTTGCTTCGACATGGCTCTCCTCTTATTACAAGCCCATCGCACGCGGCAACGGGCGTCCTCGTTCCACACTGGATGATACAATTTACGAGCCGGCGGGCGAAGCGGGCCCTATCCCCCGACCGAGCTCATCGTCCCGCGTTGCCGCGCGGCGATTTTCGTAGGTTCGCGCCTTGCGAAAGCCGGCACCTCCCCTTTTTGTCTGCCCGGGTTCATCTGGGGCAGTAACAACGCGAGCCCCACAACAACGCGTTTTACCAAAAATGGCCCCACTCG
>DBFAHJ010000240.1:0-7208 GCA_048227095.1 Collinsella aerofaciens
CTCATGCTCAGGTGCGGCGACTGCCAGCCCCAGCTCCCGGGTCGCCCGGTGAAGGCGAGGAAGAAGGGCGTGAAGGGAGCGAAGAGCGTTGCTGCCTAGGCTAGCCCCTTGTCACACAAACTACCGAAGCCTCATAAAAAAGGTCAGGCACCAGGTGCCTGACCTGCAAACTTCTGGTCGGGATGACTGGATTCGAACCAGCGACCCCTTGACCCCCAGCGGGGTCAGAATGACCCTGACCTGTGCTTATTTTGTTAAAACACGCTCAAATAGCGCAAGTAGCGCATTTCCGCATAAGTAAATTTTACCAGCTCAGCGCGGTTTGTCCAGATAGCATATTATCGGCTTCGAGGAGCGCGGTGCAGTCGATGACTTAATCAACGGGGGTAGGAGCCCCGAATCGTCGTCTCTCCGGGTTCCCGCAGGTGGGCCCATCTGTTTCTAATCAACTGCGGATTTAGGAGCAGACATGCAGAACGAGAAATGCAGCAATAAAACCTTACGCGTATGCGGACCCGGCGGCGTGAGGAAGAACAAGGGCAAATGGCAGGCCGTCGTGACGGTGGCCGACGAGATGACCGGGAAGAAGGTCCAGAGGACCAAGAACACCGGCGTGCCCTGCCTGAAGCAGAGCACGAGGGGAAAGGCGGCGGCGATGCGCTTCCTCTCGGAATTCAGGTCGGAGGTCGAGCTGGAACTCGCCGAGGCCGAGGAGGCGAGGGCCGCTGTCGGCGCCGGGCTTCCCGCCGAGAAGCGGGACGACTACGCCGCGCTTCCCGCCGAGAAGCGGGACGACTACGCCGCGCTGCCGCTCTCCGAGGCGCTCGAGAAGTTCATCGACTTCTGCCTGGAGATGAACAGGATTACCCCGACGACCCGCGACGACTACCACTACAGCGCCCTGCACATCGAGCGCGACGAGCTGGGTCTGGTCCCCGTGAACGAGGTGACGACCGACGACGTCAACGCGTGGTCGAGGCGCAGGATCGGCCTGGGCACGGCGCCCGACACGCTCAACAAGTCCTTCAAGCTCGGCAAGCGGCTCTACGCCGTCCTGCTGAAGAGGAGCAACGACACGATCGGGAGGAACCCGTTCGACGGCGCCCTCGCGCCCAGGGTCATCGCCAGGCCCAGGAACGCGCTGCGCTCCGACCTCGTGCCGAAGCTCAACTCGGTTACCTCGATGATGCCGGACTCGACCTTCAGGCGGGCGGTCGTGCTCGCGCTGCACACGGGGATGCGCATAGGCGAGGTCTGCGGCCTGCGGTGGTGCGACGTCGACTTCGAGTCGGGGCTCATCACGGTCAGGCACTCCGTGGCCTACGTCAAGGACAGGGGCTCCTTCATCAAGGACACCAAGAACCACGACCTGAGGACGATCCCCATCGACCCGGTGGGCCTGCTCCCCTTCCTGAAGGAGATCCACGAGATCGATACTCGGAGGCTCCGGGAGGCGTCGACCCTCGGCACGCGCGACCTCGCGGACAGATACGTCGTGTCGCGGCCGGACGGCTCCTTCGCCACCACCAGCTACATCCGCAGGGCGTTCAAGACGTTCTCGGAGACCAACGGCCTCATGGGCACGAACGACGAGCTGATCACGTTCCACGGCCTTCGCCACACGTTCGCGATGCAGTGGATCCGCCACGGCGGCGACATCAAGGCGCTGCAGTCGATCCTCGGCCACAAGGACGCCATGGTCACGCTCAACGTCTACGCCGACATCGAGCCGATGTCCAAGATCCAGAACATGCTGCGCGTGTCGCCGAGCCTGTGGCGCGGCTACCTCGGCCTGAGGGTGGACCCCGGCCCCATGTTCCAGCAGAAGATCCGCGAGGCGATCGAGACGCTCGAGGCGTTCGGCTACGGCATCACCGAGCCCGACGACCGCAACGTCCTCATCCGCGACGTGCAGACCATCAGCCGCCTCTACCCCACCGAGTACGCGGCAGTGCTGGGGGCCATCCCGACCGAGGCGACCGTGGTCGAGTAGAGGCTGAGGCATGCGCTTTCCCAAATCCGTAGTGCAAGTACGGGAATGTGGAATAGCGTTTAGATAGATTCTACCCGGTCTTCTCGGTGGCGCAAATGCGGCACGGGTTTCCGCGAACGCGGATGCCCGTGCCCTTCTTTTTATGTTTACGCAAAGAGTCAGCGGGAATGCAGGTGAGGCCTCGCGGTTCAGGCCGGGGATTTTCAGCCGCGCCGCCCGATTTCGAATAAAGGCCTGCAGATGCAGACGGCTTTCGGGAGGCTCCGACGGCACCTCTCTCAAAAATGGGAGCATGGCCCGAGGGCGCCCATGGGCGGCCCTCCCGCCGTTCGGTTGGGCGGCTGCGTGTAGTCTCGTAGCAATGTAGCGCGCTACGGATGTAGCCCTGTGGCGGCGTGGCTGAAACATATTCCCAATCGGGGAACGCACATATATATAAGCGCAATCGTTTTGCCATAGACGGGAACCCGTCGGCCGGGCGGGACCGGAGAGCCGGGCGGCGAATGCGAAAGGCCGGTTGCAGTCGATGCCCTGAATTAGGTCCCAACAAATGGGAGGGGCAGATGAATCCATCTCTTTGGCCACTCCCGAGGGCATGGATTTCCCAGTCCTAGCTCCCGATGTCATCTTGGAGATGATCTCCGAATCCCCGGCTATCGAATACCTGATGGAGCAGAGGGCCGCGTTGGCGGAGTTGCTGCACTTAGATGATATGGACGTTGACGAGCTCCGCCAATTCGCCGCCCACGCCAGGACTTGATTTTATAGAATTCAGGGAGGGCCGCCGTCACGTCCGCTGTTTAAGAAGGTGCCGCTTTGAAATATCTCGTCGAGGATTGCGATGATCCGGCGGATCCCGTCCAGGACTACGCCGAGGCCAGGCAAATCGTCAGACAAGTACTCGGCTCCCACCCATCGGTGAGACAAGCCGCCATGTTCGGCTCATTTGTCCGCGGCGAGCAGAAGGACTCGTCCGATGTCGACCTGCTCCTCCAGGTCGACAGCAAGGACGCCTTCGAGATTATCGGCATCGGCCTCACCCTGGCCGAGAGACTCGGGAGGGACGTAGACATGCTTACGACGCTCCGCGGAGCCCAAAGCAGTTTCATCGAGAACCTGAAAAGAGAGGGACGGCTCATCTACAGGAGGGATTAAGGAGAGGTAGACCATGAGAACCCTTGAAGAGGCACGAGACACCCTTCAAATCTCGCAAGAGGATATCGATTTCCTCGTCGACGGCATCAGGCGAGCCGGTGAGCCGATCGCCATCATCGCCTACGGGTCGCGAGCCCGCGGCGAAGCCGGGAAGAATAGCGATTATGACATCCTCGGTCTTTCCGAGCTGACCGGAAGGGAACTCAAGGAGTTCTCGATTGCAGCCAATGTCCAACTGTTCAGATTCGGGAAGGACTTGGATTTCTTTATCGGCAACGTGGATGATTTCAGGGCTCGGTTCAGCACGGCCGAAGTTTCGCCACCGAGGTCGCCAGGGACGGCGTGATTTTCTATGGAACGGTTGGAGGTGGCAAGAACAAGGATGAGAGGACACCGATGGAGTTCAGGCTTGCAAACGGAACCGCGATCACGGACGAGGACATCGAGCGCGAGTGCGCAGAGTATGAATCCGGCTCTTGGGCGGGAACCCTGACGAGCCTTCCCGTCGGCCGCCCCAGACTTTCCGATGGGAAGGACGACGCCAACCTGTCCTTCAAGTGCCCGAAAACGGATGCCGCCCTCATCGAGAGGGCGGCCGCAGCGTGCGGGATGCAGAAGTCTGAGTTCCTGCACTCGGCCGCAATCGAGAAGGCCGAGAAAATCCTCAGGTCGGCATAGAACCCATTAGAACGACAAAGGGGGCGGAGAAAATCTCCGCCCCCTTTACTTACTTCCTCCTGGCGCCCACCAGACCGCGGCTTCGGAGAATGCGGTATAGCGTTGATTTTGAAATGCCCATGGCAGAGCAGATATCTGGAATTGGCGTTTCCCGAGCGAGGTAGAGTTTCACGGCGGCATCGGCTTTGACATCGGCGATACGCGGGCGGCCTCCGACGTTGCCGCCGTGGCTCCGCTTTATGGCGATGCCCTCCGCTTGGCGCTGCTTGATCAAATCTCGTTCAAGTTCTGCGGTGCAAGCGTGAGTTCCCAAGACAAACCGACCGAATGACGTGTTCAAGTCTACGGGCTGCTTCAGAGAGGTTAGCTTGACCCCTAGGTTGCGGAACATCAGGTCATAGTTGAGCAGCTGTCTGGTCGACCTCGACAGCCGTTCCCAGCTTTCGACCACCACTTCATCACCGCGCTTCATTTTTTTGAACAACTTTTTTTGCTGTGCGCGGTCGCCCTCGCGAGCGCCGGTCTCCTTGTCTTTGTAGATGCGTTCGTAAGCAATGCCGGCGTTCAGCAACGCTTCGATTTGGCGGTCAAGTTTCTGGTCTTTCGTACTTACTCGGGCATAACCGTATCGTGTCATTTTCAGCCTCCTGCCTTGTCTTTTAATTTTCTCATGGGAATGCAAGAGGAGGTTTTGGCACTAGGTTTTTGCGCTCGATTTGCATGGCATCGATGACTTGATTTCCGAGTGTCTGGCGGCATACGTTTTGAGACCGGCAAGCTGATGCCGGCTCGAGGACAGCGGCCCGGTGCACCGGGCCGATCGATAGCGGTCTCAGGTTCACAGCGCAGCTTCTCAGGGCTCGCATATATAGGAAGACTTGATTGGCAATCGATTTTAATGAAGTCGGCAGCGCATGTCAGAGTCTTCAACAAATTTAACATGCCACCCTTTATATCCGCACGCGCGTAATTCAACTCATAAGGACCGGCTATCCCTTACCTGTGACACAATCTCAAACGCACAGAACAGAATCATCAGTCCAATCATCGCATAAGAGGCAGCCGAACCTTCAAGCACTATTCCACAAAGAACAATCTCCGCGCCGCCAATAAGAACTGTTATCAGGCGCTCTGCCTTTTTGCTCTCGCCGCTCGCATAAAAAGGCGGCAAAGCGCACAAGATCACATATAGCCCGGGAAGAGAATACAGGATCGATAGTCCAAGCCCCCCATCAACCGCAGTGTTTTGCGTAAGAATCAACTGAACCCAAACGGCAATTATCACTGAGCAGGTTGTCGATAAAAGAAGACTAGAAATATAGCACGCAACAAAGTCCCGTCGCATTCGAACAGAGAAATCCGCGAACTCTCTTCGCCGCGTGGAAACAATAAGGTACGCAGAAATTGCAATAGAACCAATCAGAGAAAACAGCGGAACAACCAGCAATTCAAGCTTATTACCCCATCGATCAACCACACCCCCACTCCAATGAGCGGGAATTGTATCAGGGAGGACTGACCAAGCCGCCCATAGAATCAGAAATGGAAGAATAGAGAGGATGAAAGATGATAACACTGCAGTAGTTTTTTTGAGGCTCTCATCGATTCCGCATCTCCTTGCGCGCCCACATTCCACTCCGCCTTAAATCAAGTATACGTTTTGGAACGGGATGTCACTCCGAACGCCTTACCCTCTTAGTGTGAATGCCGCTGCGGCATTGTTGACTCATCCTTAGTAATCGCGTCTATCCTCTGCAGCATCAGCCAAAGCAATCCGAGAGGAGCCGCACATGCATGCAGCGGAAATTCCTTTCGGGGGGGGGTATCTCCCAGATTTACCCGCCGCCCGAAGGGGCAGTCGACAGTCGAGTACGTACTGATCATCGCGATCATCGTCCTGGTGGTGCTGATCGCGGGACCGTGGGTCTCGTCGGCGATCACAAACCAGTTCAACACGGTGGCGGGGACGCTCGGCAACGGAATCTCAAAGGGGAGCTGGGAGTCGGGCGGCACGGGCGGCGGCAACGGGTCGTTGACCGACGCCGACATCGTGGACCCCGTTCACGGGATAGCGTTCGCCGTGTACTCGGAGGACGACCACAGCCTCATGTTCTACAAGCGCCGCGGGGTCCCCAGAGTCGGTGACATGCTCAACAGCCGCCGCGTGACGGCGGTGTATACGGGGTTCGAAAATGGATACGCCACCGCGACCGTGGGAAACGACGGCAAGACGACTGCCCCCTGGTGGCCTAACAGAAATAATATCGTGGCCGTAAAGGCCATTGACGATGGCATGGAAATCCACTCGTTGGCATTTTGCTTTCAGTACATGGAGAACTGCAAGAGCTTTGATCTGGCAAAGTTCGACATGTCGAACTGCACAAATCTGCAGCACGCATTCGCGTATTGCGGCAATGCGACTTCCTTCAGTATTTCAAGCTGGGATACGTCCTCGGTCGTCGAATTCGACTCGGCGCTCAAAAACCTTTACAAGGTCGAGGAGATTGACATCTCCGGATGGTCGACGCGGAAAGCCGGCGATTTACGTCTCCTTTTTCCCACCGACAGTTCGCTGAAAAGCGTGAAATTTGGACCAGGGTGGAAGACCTCAGATGTTATGGATATGCTCGGCATGTTTAGCTATTGCAAAAATCTAAACCTCGACTGTTCCGATTGGAATGTCCCAACCTATGCCAATCATAGTGACTTCAATCACTGCGCCCCCGGCGTTATCCTCCCGAAGGCGTGGCAGTAGGTCTGAAGAAACAAAACGGCAAGCAGTTTATGTGGCGCGGGCACCCGTGCCGCCGTTGCCTCAGCGGCACGTTACGGGCTAGTCGGTTCGATTTAACGTACGCTCTGCATGCAATATCAATCCCCATGCGAAGGGAGTGTCGCATATGCATGCAGCGGCAATTAACCTTCGGGGGGTGGGTATCTCCTAGGAATACCCGCCTCCGAGGCCAAGGAGCCATCGAGTACGTTCTGGTCATCGCGATTATCGTCCTGGTTGTGATGATAGCCGGCCCTTGGGTCTCGTCGGCAATCAGGAACCAGTTCAACACGGTGGCGGGAGTATTGGTAAACGGGACAGCAGGTGGGACTTGGGAACCGAGCGGTTCCGGCAGCGGTAACGGCGCGGGTTCCGCGACCGTCCAGGCGGCGCTCGCCAAGGACGCGAAGGACACGCGAAGGACTGGACCCTCGGTGAGCAGAAGGCAGTTGCCGAGGACATCGCCGCCAAGGGCGAGGCGTCGCCCGCCTACGCCAAGGCGAAGGCCGCGATGGATGCCGGCACCGAGTTCTCGATGAAGCTCACCGATGGCAAGACGCTGACTTACCGCATTATCGGCATCAATCATGATGACCCTGCAGGCGGATC
>DBFAHJ010000241.1:0-3465 GCA_048227095.1 Collinsella aerofaciens
GGGGCGGTGGGACTCGAACCCACAATCCTTGCGGCGAGAGATTTTAAGTCTCCTGCGTATGCCAATTCCGCCACGCCCCCGTGAGACTAGAAGTCTAGCACAAGCCGTCCGTTACGCGTTGACGGCCATCGAGTGTTGGCCCGACTTCTCCAGGAACTCCTGGAACTTGGCTTCGTCGCCCTTGTTCTGGTACTGCAGGGCCAGCAGGTACTCCAAGCGGCAGCGCTTGACCGGGTCGTCGCCGACATCCTCGAGCATGCGCTCCAGCTCGGGAATGTCGTTGTGGCGCTTGAGGATCATCGTGTCGTACATCAGCTGGCACTCGTGCGCAACTGCCTCGGCCTGACCGCCCTCAAAGCCCTTGATCTCGTGCAGCAACTCCTTGGACTTTTTGCGGTCCTCCTGGCCAACATAGTAGTTAAAGGCTTTGATCACCAGGTCGACGCGCTGCATCTTGGGGAGGTTGAGCCCCAGCAGCAGGTCGAACATCTCGCTGGCACGCTCGTGGTCCTCGCGCAGCAGATAGGAGTTCAGGCGCAGGTAGTCGCGGTTGTAGCGTGGGTACAGCATGCTGGTGAGTTTGCCGTCGAGCAAACGATCGAACTCGTCCCACTGCTTGGCAGCCATAAGCTGCTGCAGACGCTTGAACGTGGTGCGTTTTTTGACGCTAAAGAACACCGACACGGCGATGCAGATGATAACGACGGCGGTCCAGAGGGTGCGGGAATCGGGCATTTCAGAGTCCTTAGTCGCTCTTAAAGCGAGCGGTATGACAACACGTACTAGATGTATTATACGCAGCGTGCAAGCAAACTGGCATAAAAGCTCATCGAGGCTGAGTGCCATCGCTCGCTGCGGTACACTTACCTAAAGTAAACCATGAAGGGAGACATTACCTATGAAGAAGATCGTTTTGGCTTGCGGTGCTGGCGCTGCTACTTCCACACTCGTTGCCCAGAAGGTCGCCACCTTGCTCGACGCCAACGGTTACGCCGACAAGTACGAGATCGTGCAGTGCGCCATCTCCGAGGCCAAGGACTACTGCGACGAGGGCGCCGACCTGCTGATCGCCACCACCGTTGCCCCCGAAGGCCTCACCTGCCCGTACGTGAGCGGCGTGCCCTTCATGACCGGCATGAACCGCGTCGCTGCCGAGAAGGCCGTTCTCGACGTCATGGCTCAGTAGGCACTGCCTGTATGAGTGAGCAGAACGTCAACCCGGTCGAGCTCTTTGGCATGCGCGTTGCCCATGTGGGCATTAACGCCGCCGACCCGGCAGACGCCCTGGAGATCGCGGAGCTGTTCTCGACGATGATGGGCCTGCCTGTTATCGAGACCCCGGTTTCGTACTTCAACGATTCGCTGGTCGAGGTCATGAAGCAGAACGGTCGTGGCACCAAAGGCCACATCGGCTTTGCCGTTAACGACATCGATGCAGCTGAGAAGTGGTTTGCCGAGCGCGGGCTCGAGGTCAACGAGGAGTCGCGCGCGCTGCTACCCGACGGTGGTACCAAGCTCGTGTACTTTAAGCGCGAGTTCGCCGGCTTCGCCGTGCACCTGTGCCGCGAGTAGCGCACAAGCTGTCATAGCTAGCAAAAAGGGATAGGGCTGCGTGGCCCTATCCCTTTATTTATGCCGAGGGGCTTCCTACCGCGGCAGGCGAATCGTAAAGCGGCTGCCGACGCCCTCGACCGAGGTCACGCCGATGACGCCGCCGTGGCTATCGACGATCCACTTGGCGATGGCGAGCCCCAGGCCCGAGCCCTGCGCTCCGGCATCGCGCGCGTTGTCGGCGCGGTAGAACCGCTCGAACGCGTGAGCTGCGGATTCCTGGTTCATGCCGATGCCCTCGTCCTCAACGCTTATGTCGATCGTGCCCGCGCCCGCATCCGGCGCTACGCCAAACGAGATGGGCGTGCCCGCGTCCGAATACTTGGCGGCGTTTTGCACGATCACGCGCAGAGCCTGCTTCACGAGCGCGACATCGACGGACGCGTCGCAGCGCGGGTCGCTGATAAGCGCAGCGTCAAAGGCCAGCCGATACGTGTGCCCGGCATCGATCATCTGCGATTCTTCGCAAACCTCGCCGACCAGTGCAGCCAGGTTGGTATGCGCACGCCGCAGGACCGTGCGCCCGGCATCGCCGCGCGCCAAAAACAGCAGCTGCTCCACGAGCTCCTGCATGTGCTCGCTTTCGGCCTTGAGGGACGCGATGGATTCCGCCAGCACGTCCGGGTCGTCTTTGCCCCAGCGGTCGAGCATGTTCACGTAGCCCTGAATCACCGCGATGGGCGTGCGCAGCTCGTGGCTTGCATCGTTGACAAAGCGCATCTGCTGCAGCTTGGCCTCTTGCATCTGGCGCAGCAGGCGGTTGAGTGCGACCTCGATGCTTGCCAGGTCGGCGTCGCCGGTGGTGACGCTCGGCGAGTCGACGCTCGCGCGCTCGATGGCTTGCTCCAGCGTTTCCATCTTGCCGCCGGAGAGCTGCATGCGGCCGAGCTCGTCCACGCGCAGGGCCAGGTCGTTGAGCGGCGCCATGGTGCGGCGCACACGGCGAGCGCCGCCGAGCATATCGAGCATGCTGATGACCTGCCAACCTACAACAACGATATAGAGGGGCCAAAGTGCGATGAGGTCCTGCGCGAGGGGGAAGGTCTTGGTGGTACGCGCAAGCTCGACGGTATAGGTGAGCGTTGTCAGGTCCCAGCCGCGCGCGGGCTTCAGCGACATGCCGCGAACGGTGGCGCCGGGGATCCATCCTGCGGTAAACGCGCTGTCGGGCAGTGTCTGGTTGTATCCATAGACGAGGATCGCCGCCGCAATCACCACCAGCAACAGATCGAGCCAGACGTAGCTCATCAGGCGGCGCCACATATAGCTCCAGTTGATGGCGCGGGCGATGGAGGTGACGCGCTTGGCCTCGGCGTTACGCGCGGCAGACATAGCCCACCCCGCGCACGGTCTGGATGATGCGGGCGCCGCCGGCGTCCTCGATCTTGGCGCGTAGATGCGCGATGTGCACGTCGACGTTGTTGGTGTCGCCCATGTATTCGTAGCCCAGCGCTTCGTGCGCGATGCGTTCGCGCGTGAGCACGGTCTCGGCATGCGCCATAAGCAGGGCGAGGACATCGAACTCGCGGGCCGTGAGCGCAATGGGCGAGCCGCCGACCGTGACTTCGCGGCGGTCGGGGTCGAGCGCAACCGAGCCCACGGCGAGCGTGGCGGGGGAGAGCGAGGCGGAAACCTGGGTCGAGTCACTGACCGGGGGCATCGCAGTGGCGCCGACACCCGTGCCGCCTGCCGCGCCCGTCCCGATGCCGCCAACGCCCGAAGCCGCCCGCACGGCCTCCGAGCGCTTCAACGCCACGCGGATCCGTGCGAACAGCTCCTCAATCGCAAACGGCTTGGTCAGGTAATCGTCGGCGCCGGCATCGAGCCCGGCCACCTTGTCCATCACGGCATCGC
>DBFAHJ010000242.1:0-12973 GCA_048227095.1 Collinsella aerofaciens
CCCTCATGTCCATGACCTTCGATGCGCTCATGGCCGAGAGGGTTGATCCCCATACTGCCGCTTTTTTGTTGGGGCTTTCGCATGTCTGGGCGGCAACTCATACCGATCAGCGCCTCCGGGCGATGGTCTTCCTGTTGGGTCGGTGATGATGCGCAGGCGTGGGCTGCTTGTGGTAACATACCGACCTGTTGGTACCTCGATCTTGGATGCTCGCTCCACCGGCGGCTTCCCAGTCCGAGGCGAATAGCGTCGCCCGAGGGCGACAAGAAACGAAAGGTGAAACAATGACTGTTTCCAAAGAGCGCAAGGCGGAGCTGACTGCCCAGTTCGGTAACACCCCGGTCGACACCGGCAACCCCAAGGTTCAGGTCGCCATCCTGTCCGAGCGCATCAAGGAGCTGACCGAGCACATGAAGTCCCACCAGAAGGACTTCCACACCCGTCGTGGCCTGCTCATGCTCGTCGGCCGTCGTCGTCGTCTTCTCTCCTACATTAAGAAGAACGACATCGTCGAGTACCGTGAGCTCATCAAGGCTCTGGGCATCCGCGACAACATCCAGTAAGGATTTGTACATGCTAAGAGCGTCCTGCGCAGCGGGGCGCTCTTTTTGTGTAAGGGCGCGAACAATCACGCTCTGAAGCGTGGCGGGGGCAGGGGCCCGCGTCACATGAGAAGCCCGCAGGCAAGGGGCCTGTGGGGTAAAGGAGAACAATGACACTCGTATCCAA
The DNA here is from genome assembly GCA_048227095.1 of Collinsella aerofaciens. GTDB lineage: Bacteria > Actinomycetota > Coriobacteriia > Coriobacteriales > Coriobacteriaceae > Collinsella > Collinsella aerofaciens_CF. Next base: position 730 of record DBFAHJ010000242.1, read on the forward strand.
GACCTTTGAGCTGTACGGCAAGACCTACACCTTTGAGTCGGGCGAGCTTGCCAAGCAGGCCACCGGCGCCTGCCTGGTCAAGCAGGGCGACACCACGATGCTCGACACCGTGGTTGTCTCCAAGGAGCGCAAGAACTACGACTTCTTCCCGCTGACCGTCGACTTCAACGAGAAGATGTACGCCGCTGGCCGCATCCCGGGTGGTTACCTCAAGCGTGAGGGCCGTCCCAGCGAGAAGGCCACGCTCACCGCGCGCATGATCGACCGTCCGATCCGCCCGAGTTTCCCGGACGGCTTCCGCAACGAGGTGCACATCGTCGCCACCTCGCTCGTCGCCGACCAGGTCAACCCCTTCGACGTCATCAACGTCATGGGTGCTTCCCTGGCCATGACGCTCGGTGGCGTGCCCTTCGAGGGCCCGCTTGCCTGCGTGCGCATCGGCCGTAACGTGGAGACCGGCGAGTTTATCGTCAACCCCACCTACGAGGAGCGCGAGAACTCCGATCTGGACCTGGAGCTGGGCGGCTCTGCCGACTTCATCTCGATGGTCGAGGCCGGCGCCGAGGAGATCTCCGAGGACGACATGCTCGCCGCCATGAAGTTTGGCCAGGAGGCCCTTGCTGCCTTCTGCCAGGCCCAGGACGAGTTCGTCGCCGAGTGGGAGCAGGTCAACGGCCCCATCGTCAAGAAGGAGTACCCGCTCGACCAGCCCGTCGAGGAGGTCCAGGAGCGCATCTTCGCCCACTACGACGAGATGGCAGCTGCCCTTCGCGACGCCGACAAGCTCTCTCGTATCGGTAAGGTCGAGGCTCTGAAGGAGTCCATCCGCGCCGAGTTTACCGAGGAGGAGCAGGCCGCTTGGGAGCGCGAGATCCCCGTGGCGCTCAAGAAGCTCGAGAAGAAGGCCATGCGCACCATGGTCGTCGAGACTGGCGAGCGCGTCGATGGCCGTGCTGCAGACGAGATCCGTACCATCATGGTGAAGGATAACTACCTGCCGCTCGTTCACGGCTCCGGTCTGTTCCAGCGTGGCCAGACCCAGGTGCTCTCCGTCCTGTCGCTCGGCATGCTCAACGAGGGCCAGCGTCTGGATACCATCGAGCCCACCGAGGGCAAGCGCTATATGCACCACTATAACTTCCCGCCGTTCTGCACCGGCGAGACCGGCCGCATGGGCAGCCCCAAGCGTCGCGAGATCGGTCACGGCAACCTTGCCGAGCGCGCTCTGCTCCCGGTGCTCCCCGACGAGAACGAGTTCCCCTACGCCATCCGCGTGGTCTCCGAGGTCATGGAGTCCAACGGCTCCTCTTCGATGGCTTCGACCTGCGGCTCCACGCTCGCCCTTATGGACGGCGGCGTGCCCATTAAGCGCCCGGTCTCCGGTATCGCCATGGGTCTGATCCAGGAGGAGGGAAAGACCGTGGTCCTGTCCGACATCCAGGGTCTCGAGGACTTCCTGGGCGACATGGACTTTAAGGTCACCGGCACCACCGAGGGCATCACTGCTCTGCAGATGGACAACAAGGCCACTGGCCTCACCTTCGACATCCTGGCCCGCGCCCTGCAGCAGGCCAAGGAGGGTCGTGCCTTCATTCTGCAGAAGATGCTCGATGTGATCCCCGAGCCGCGCCACACCACACGCAGCACAGCTCCGCGTATCGTCTCCATCCAGGTTCCGACCGACAAGATCCGCGACGTCATCGGTTCCGGCGGTAAGGTCATCCGTGGTATCCAGGATGAGACCGGCGCTTCGGTCGACATCCAGGAGGACGGCACCGTCTTTGTCGGCGGCACCGGCGAGTCCGTCGATCAGGCTGTCGAGCGCATCAAGCTCATCATTAAGGTTCCCGAGCCGGGCGAGGAGTACACCGGTCGAGTGGTCTCCATCCAGCCCTTCGGCGCCTTCGTGAACCTGCTGCCCGGCAAGGATGGCCTGCTGCACATCTCCCGCGTCGCCAAGGGCCGCGTGGAGAAGGTCGAGGACGTCCTCAACGTGGGCGACGAGGTCAAGGTCGTCGTCATCGAGGTCGACGATCGCGGCAAGATCTCGCTCGATCGTCTGGACAAGCCCGAGGCCCCTGCTCGTGCCGAGGGTGCCTCCGAAGGCGACGGCGAGCACTTCCAGCGCCGTGAGCGTCCGCGTCGCGAGCGCTCCGAGCGCAGCGACCGTCCGCGCCGTCCCGGCGACAACGGAGGCCGCAAGCCCCGCCGTCACCACGACGCCGAGTAACAGCTACACATAAGCAGCTCAACAAGGGCGACTCCGGACAGGGGTCGCCCTTTTGCTATTCCCGGCGGGGGCCGCGGGCAAAGTTTCCTGCTCTACAGTCCTGCTCGCACGGAGAGCACATTAAGTGCTCTCCGGCTCGTGCGGAACTCGCGATAAACTTTACCCGCGGCCCCCGCCGGGAATAGCAAAAGGGCTGGTGGATGCGGGTTTCAATTTTGTCAGATGGTCAATTCAGTTTTCCATATTTCTGAATTGTCGATAGCTGCACACCCGGTATATCCCCAGATAAAACCAACCACAATAAACCTGTCCCTTTTGGCAGGTCTGGGCCCATCGGGGGCCCGGGCGGGTTAAGTTTGTCGCGAGTTCCGCACGCAAAGGAAAGCACTTAATGTGCTTTCCGTCTTGCGCAGGACTGTAGAGCAGCAAACTTAACCCGCCCCGGCCCCCGATGGCCCCAGACCGGCGGGATGGACCAGTTCAGATGGGGCTTTGATGCATGGGTGGTCTGTTGGTGGGCAAATGGGTATCATACTGTGGTTACTGCGTCGACTCTATGATGCATGTTTGTACGTTCCCGACGGTCGGTTTGCCAGAAGCGCCCCGTCGGTTGTTTCAGACCCGTTTCGAAGAAAGGAAACAACACTAACCTATGGCAGCTAAAAAATCATCTCCCTTGAAGATCATCCCGCTCGGCGGCCTTGACGGCATCGGCAAGAACATGACGGTCTTCGAGTGCGGCGACGACATGGTGCTCGTCGACGCCGGCCTCATGTTCCCGGATGACTCCCAGCCCGGTATCGACCTGGTGCTTCCCGACTACACCTATGTTTTGGAGAACGAGGAAAAGCTCCGCGGTATCGTCGTCACCCACGGCCACGAGGACCACACCGGTTCGCTACCGTATCTGCTGCAGGACCTCAACAACAAGGTGCCCATCTTCTCGAGCAAGCTGACGCTTGGCTTTATCGAGGGTAAGCTCTCCGAGTTTCGTATTCGTGCACCCAAGTTCCGTGAGGTCAAGGGCGGCAGCCACGTCAATCTGGGTGGCATTTCGCTCGACTTCTTCTCGATGACGCACTCAATCCCGGGCGCTCTGGGTGTGTTCATCCGCACCAACCAGGGCACTGTTATGCACACCGGCGACTTTAAGCTCGACCAGACGCCCATCGACGGCGTCACGCCCGACTATGCCGCTATCAGCCGCTTTGCCAAGCAGGGCATCGACCTGCTGCTGTCCGATTCCACCAACGCCACGGTCCCCGGTTTTACCAAGTCCGAGGCCGAGGTTGGCCCCAATCTGCTGCATGCCATCAAGAATGCTCCGGGCCGCGTGTTCGTCGCGTCGTTCTCGAGCCACATCCATCGTCTGCAGCAGATCTGCGACGCCGCCCGCAAGTGCGGCCGCAAGGTTGTCGTGACCGGTCGTTCCATGCTCACCAACACCCGCGTGGCGCGCGAGCTCGGTTATCTCAACATCGATGACGCCGATATCATCGATGCCTTCGATATTGACAACCTGCCCGACGACAAGATCGTCGTCATGTGCACCGGTTCGCAGGGCGAGCCTCTGTCGGCCCTTTCGCGCATGGCTAACGGCGAGCACAAGACGCTCTCCATCCACGAGGGCGATACCGTCATCCTCTCGGCAACGCCGGTCCCCGGTAACGAGAAGGCCGTTCAGCAGGTCGTCAACAGCCTTGCCAAGCTTGGCTGCGACGTGTGGGATAAGAACCGCGCCCTCGTTCACGTCTCGGGTCACGGCAGCCAGGAGGAGCTCAAGCTCCTGATGGCCATGGCCAAGCCTACGTACTTTATGCCGGTCCACGGCGAGGCCGTGCATCTACGCGCCCATGCTCAGCTTGCACGCAAGATGGGCCTCAAGGACGATCACATCTTTATCCTCGACAACGGAGATACGCTTGAGATGCGTGGCGGTATCGTCAAGCGCGGTACGCCTGTCGAGTCTGGCGTCGTCTATGTCGACGGACTGCGCATCGGTGATACCGACCCCATCGTCCTGCGCGATCGTCAGAAGCTTGCCAACGACGGTATGGTCACGGCTGTCGCTATCGTTTCGCTCAAGCACAAGAAGATCGAGGCTATCGAGTTCTCGGGCCGCGGCGTCTCCTTTGCCATCGACGATCAGTTCTCCGAGGATGCCTCCGCATCCATTATGAAGACGATCGAGAAGGGCAAGTTCAGCTTCACCAGCAGCGGTTCCGATGCCATTCGCAAGGCCGTGCGCGACTCACTCTCTAACTTTATCTGGAGCCGTACGCGCACTCGTCCGATGATCATCCCGGTCGTCATGGAGGTTTAGTTTGGCGCGCGGATCTGCACAAAACGCCAAAGGCAATAAAGCCAACAACCAACCGGCATCTGCTAAGGGTGCCGGTTCCCATCTTCGTGCCAATAAAGGTCACGAGGCCGACTTCGACGATTTTGAGCCCCTGGTCGAGCCTTCGGCCAACCGCGATATCGCCGGCGTGGTCATTGCCGTTTTGGCGATTGCGTCCTTCATTGCCGTGATTTCGCCGGCGACCGCACCCGTTACGGCTGCGGTTGCCGGTTTCTACCACCTGGGTTTTGGTCTGGGCGCCTACGTGTTGCCGATTGTCATTTTGCTGTTTGCCGCCACGCTCTTTTTAGGCGAGGATTCGCCGCTTAACGTGCGCTCTGTTGCGGGCGGTGCCGTGGTCTTTATCGCCGTCGTCTCCATTCTTTCGCTGATGGTGCCGGGTACGAGCGACTCGTGCGACCTTATGTTCACGCTGCAAAACCTGTCCGCCTCGGGTGGCTACATCGGTGCGTTTATTGCGAGTGCATTGCAGAATGCCCTGGGTAAGCCTATCGCAATGGTGGTCCTATTGGGTCTGGCCGTCGTTGGCTTTGTCATCATCGGCTTTTCGGTGGGCGGCGTTTTGCGCTCTGCCCGCGACCGTGCGGCCGATTTTGCCGAGCGCCGTCGTGCCGACGTCAACGCGAGTCCGTGGGGTGACGACGAAGCCCTGTCGGTGCCCGGCGTTGCCCGTCCGCACCTGAGCATTCTTCGTCAAAAGGGCTCCGATATCGCCGTGACCACGGTGATGGGCAACGATGATGACCTGGTTTTGGACGATGACGACGAGGACGAGGATCCGTTTGTCGACGTGTCCGATGCCGTGGAGGCCGAGCGCGCCAAGACGACGCTGCTGCCGCGCCGTCATGCCAAGAAGAGCAAGACGGCTCCCAAGCTCAATACGAGTGAACCCGACCCGTCTTGGTCCGAGAGCGAGATTGAGCTTACCGAGGGCGATGACGAGGACGACGAGGCTCCGATCGAGACTGCCAAGACGACCTTGCTGCCGCGTCGCCATGCCAGGCGCGGCCAGGTGACCGGCCAGCTTTCGATGGAGGACGATCCGGACAAGGTCGACGAGTCCGAGCCGCCGTTTGCCGTGAATCCCGTCTCGGCCGCCCCTCAAATTCCTGATTTCCTCAAGCATCCCAAGGTTGCCGATGCGTCTGTTGCGAGCGCTGCCGAGGCGTCTACTTCGAGCGATGGGGGAGCGGACAATGCCCCCGCGGATAACGAGGGCGAAGAAGAGGACGGCCTTAAGCTTCCGCCGCTCGAAATCCTGCATGCAAACCCTCAGTCCGCTTCTGCCGCATCTTCGGACAAGGAGCTGGAACAGACCGCCGAGTCGCTGCAGTCCACGCTGCTTGAGTTTGGCCGTAGCGCTCGCGTTGTCGGCTGGATTGCCGGCCCCACGGTGACGACTTTTAAGCTGCAGCCCGGCGAGGGTGAGCGCGTGAGCAAGATTTCGAGCCTTGAGGACGACATCGCGCTGTCGCTTGCTGCTCAGTCCGTGCGTATCTTTGCCCCGATTCCCGGCACCTCGCTCGTGGGTATCGAGATCCCCAATCGCAAGCGTCAGAACGTCAACCTGGGCGACGTGCTTCCCTATGTGAAGGGCGGTCCGCTCGAGCTGGCCATCGGTCGAGATGCCGAGGGCACGCCGGTCGTCGCTGACCTCGCCAAGATGCCCCACCTGCTGATCGCCGGCACGACCGGTTCTGGTAAGTCGGTGATGATCAACTCCATCATCACGACCCTGCTCATGCGCGCGCTCCCCGAGGACGTTCGCTTGATCATGGTCGACCCCAAGCGCGTCGAGCTCGCAGGCTATAACGGCCTGCCGCATCTTTACGTGCCCGTAGTGACCGAGCCCAAGCAGGCCGCGAGCGCCTTGCAGTGGGCGGTGTCCGAAATGGAGCGCCGCCTGAAGGTCTTCGAGCGCCTGAACGTGCGCAAGATCTCGACCTATAACGAAAAGCAGGCCGCCGGCGAGTTTGAGCATTACGATAACCCGCCGCAAAAGATGCCCTACCTGGTCATCATCATCGACGAGCTTTCGGACCTGATGATGGTCGCCGGCAAGGACGTCGAGGCCTCGATTGTGCGTATCGCCCAGCTGGGCCGTGCCGCCGGTATCCACCTTATCGTGGCGACCCAGCGTCCGAGCTCTAACGTGGTGACGGGTCTCATCAAGGCAAACATTACCAACCGTATCGCCTTCAACGTCGCAACGGGCATCGACTCCCGCGTCATCATTGACCAGATGGGTGCCGAAAAGCTCACCGGCTTGGGTGACATGCTGTTCTCAAAGGTCGACTGGGGCAAGCCCCGCCGCATCCAGGGCTGCTTTGTTTCGGATGACGAGATCAACGAGATTGTCGAGTTCGTTAAGTCGCAAAGCGAGCCCGACTACCATGAGGAGATCCTGTCGGCTGTGGCACCTGCCTCCATGTCCATGGCAGGTGGCGGCGGCATCGTGCGAACCGGCGTTGCCGAGCCTCAGGACGACGATCCGCTTATCTGGGAAGCCGCTCATATTGTGGTGGAATCGCAGCTGGGCTCCACATCTGGCCTGCAACGCCGCCTGAAGGTTGGCTATGCGCGCGCCGGGCGTATTATGGACATGCTGGAAGAAAAGGGTGTCGTCGGACCGCCCGACGGTTCCAAGCCGCGCGAGGTTCTGCTGGATGAAGAAGGCCTTGCCGCGCTGGAATCCGTCGACGCCGAGATGGCACGTGAAGATCGTGAGTTTGGAGGATTCTGATGGCTGCACGCTTTGGTGACATGCTGCTCGAGCAGCGTCGCCGAATGGGCCTTTCCATTCAGCAGGTCGCCAACACCATCAAAATCAGGCCGCAGATCATCGAGTTTTTCGAGAATGGCAATTATGCATCGATGCCTCCGCGCGGCTATGCGCAGGGCATGATTTCGAGCTATGCGCGCTTTTTGGGCCTCAATCCGCGGGAGGTCGTCAACGCTTATTTTGACGATCTGATGGCATATGAGCGCGAGACGTCGCAGCAGGGCGGTCGTTTTCAGGACGCCGCCGGCTACGTCAATTCGCGTTCCTCGGTCGACAACGGCCGCTTCCTGATGGTTCAGGGCGGGCGTTCGACGCGTTATGGCCAGCGCCCTCAGCAGGCTGGCTATGTTACCGAAACGGGCTCGAGCGAGGAGATTCGTTCCCAGCGCGATCGTTTTCGCAGCACGCCGGCGCCCGAGGAGCGCGCACTCCCCGCTGCCCGCGGTGTCGCACGTGACCCTCGTGCCGGCTACGGCGATGGTGGTTATTCCGATCGCGGGTACCGTGGCGTTTCTTCCGGTCGTCCGCGCGGCGGCTATGCAGACGCCGATATTACGCAGGTGACGCCTCGCCTTCGATCTCAGTCGCAGCCTTATAGCCAGCGCTCCTCAGCGCCTCGTTCGGGTCAGCGCAACTACCAGGGTCGCGGCGAGCTCGCCCCCCGCCCAGGCCAGCGCAATATGCAGCGCCAGGGTAGCTATCGCGGACGTTCCGACAATAACCGCGGTCGTATGCCCCAAGGCACTGGTCGCGGTGGTTCAAATCGTGGACGCGGCGGTGGGCGTGCCCCCCAGAACAACGGTCTCGATCCTCGTATTGTTTACGCCGGCATCGGTGCCGTGGCGCTGCTGCTGATCGTGCTCATCGTGGTGCTCCTGCGTGGTTGCGGCTCCTCGGTGCCCGAGTCGACGCCCGAGACTCCCGCTGCCACCAAGACAACGACTAAGAAGTCTTCCAAGAAGACCGAATCCGTCGATGAGGATGAAGATACCGATGAGACGACGGACGAGTCGACCGAAACGGATGCCGCCAAGACGACGGCCAAGAAGGAAGAGAACGAGGTCACAAAGGTCAAGATCTCCGTTGCCAAGGGCAAGACTGCTTGGATTGAGGTCAAAGTCGACGGCAAGTCGGTCTATGGCGCCCAGGCGACCGGTCCCTTTGAGCAGGAATACACGCCCGAGTCCTCGATCGAGATCACCACGTCCAAGCCTTCCGATGTCACCGTTACCAAGAACGGCGAAAAGGTCCGCTACGACACAAAGACGTCGGGCGTGGCACGCGTGACGATCACCGTTCCCAAGAAGGAGACGACCGACGCCGAGGACGGCGAGACCACTGACGGTAACGATGATGCTAACAGTGCGGATGGAACCGACGCCCAGTCCACGGACGGCGCCGATACCGCCACCGACGGTCAAACGATGACCGATTCCACCGATTATTCGTACGACAGCTACTAAGCCGCTCGTAAGCGAAAGGATTAACCATGGCTAAAGATTCAAGCTTCGACGTCGTGTCCGAGGTCAATTTGCAGGAGGTCGACAATGCCTTCCAGCAGACCACGCGCGAGATTTCCCAGCGCTATGACCTCAAGGACTCCGGCGCCACCATCGAGCTTTCGAAGGGCGACAAACTCTTTACGATCAACGCCCCGGCCGACTTTGTCTCCAAGCAGATCATCGATGTCCTGAGCTCCAAGCTCATCAAGCGTGGCATCGATCTTAAGGCTGTGTCCTGGGATGCGCCTCAGGCTGCCTCGGGCGGCACCGTGCGCGTGCTCGGTCACATCGTCGAGGGTATCGACCAGACGACTGCCAAGAAGATCAATAAGGACATTAAGGATCAGAAGCTCAAGGTCAAGGTGACGATTGAGGCCGACAAACTGCGTGTTTCCTCTGCTTCCAAGGATGCGCTGCAGGCCGTGATCCAGTTCCTGCGCGACCAGGACTACGGTCAGCCGCTGCAGTTCACCAACTACCGCTAATTCATTCGAAAGGACCGCTCTCCAACATGGATACTCCGTTGGGCTCCGTACTCTATATCACCCTCGGGTGCGCCAAGAACGAGGTCGATACCGACCGTATGCGTTCGCTGCTGACCGCCGCAGGCTACGAGGAGGCATTCGATCCGCAGGATGCCGATATCGCCATCGTCAATACGTGCTCGTTCCTTGCCTCTGCAACGTCCGAGAGCATCGAGACCACGCTCGAGCTTGCCAACGAGGTGCAGGACGGCGTTCGTTCCTGCCCGATCGTCATGTGCGGCTGCGTGCCGTCACGCTACGGTGACGACCTACCCGACGAGCTGCCCGAGGTCGCGGCCTTTGTGAAGGCCGACGAGGAAGACGGCATCGTGGCGGTCATCGATGACGTGCTGGGTGTTGAGCGCGAGATTTGCGCCTATATTCCGCAGGTCAAGCGCACCGTCGAGGGCGCTGTCGCCTACGTCAAGATCTCTGATGGCTGCAACCGCTTCTGTAGCTTCTGCATGATCCCGTATATCCGCGGTCGTTATCACTCGCGCAATGCCGAGAGCATTATCTCCGAGGTTCGCGACCTGGTCGCCGGTGGTGTGCGCGAGATCGTACTGATCGGTCAGGACACGGGCATCTGGGGTACCGACTTTGCCGATGAGGACCTCGCCGAGGGCGCGCCGCGCAATCTGGCGCAGCTGCTGCAAGCCGTTGCTGAGGCGGTGCGTCCTCATAACGTTTGGGTCCGCGTACTCTACCTGCAGCCCGAGGGCATGACCGAAGAGCTTATCGAGACCATTCGCGATACGCCCGAGGTGCTGCCCTATATCGATATCCCCGTGCAGCACTGCGACGCGCGCATCCTCAAGGCCATGCGTCGCTCCGGTTCGCGCCAGGAGCTCGAGGACCTGTTCCGTGACCTGCGCGAGCGCATCCCCGGCATCGTGATTCGCTCCACGGCCATGGTGGGTTTCCCGACCGAGACCGACGACGAGTTCCGCGATCTCATTGACTTTATGGACGCTGTGGGCTTTGACTACACGAGTGTTTTTGCCTACTCGCAGGAGGAGGGCAGCCTGGCCGCCAAGATGGACGGTCAGGTCGATGAAGAAGTCAAGCTTGAGCGCGCCCAGGAGGCTATGGACCTGGCCGAGTCGCTCGGCTTTGCCGCGACTGCCGCGCACGTGGGCGAACGCGCCCAGGTGATCGTCGACGGTATCGAGGAGACCGAGGACGGTGCCGAGCTCATCGGACACGCCTGGTTCCAGGCGCCCGATTCCGACGGTGCGGTGCATCTGGATGCCAGCGAGGCATCTGTGGGCGATATTCTGACGGTCGAGTTTACCGATAGCTTCTGCTACGAGCTTATCGGTCATGTTGTTGAGTAGGAGAGCGTCGTGGCTAACGAGAGCAATAAGGAACTGACGAGTGTTTGGACGCCCGCCAACATCGTGACGTGCGTGCGCATCGTCTTTATTCCGGTGTTCATGATTGTGTCGGCGCTGTCTCACACAAGCGTTGCCGGTACGGATTGGAGCACCTTCGACGGACCGCTCGCCGCCGCCGCCTTTATTCTGTACGTCATCCTGTCGTGCACCGATAAGGTTGATGGCTACCTGGCTCGTTCGCGCAACGAGATCACCGACTTCGGTAAGTTCCTGGATCCCATCGCCGATAAGTTGCTCGTGTTCTCGGCCCTGCTGCTGTTCTTGGACTTTGGTGCGGTGACCGTGTGGTCCGTGTTCATCATCCTGTTCCGCGAGCTGCTGGTGAGCGCCCTGCGCATGGTCGCGAGTGCCGCCGGTGTTGTCGTTGCTGCCGATAAGCTTGGCAAGTACAAGACGGCGACCACGATGGTCTCCATCTGCGGCTACCTGTGCGTCTTTGCGATGACCGGCCTCCAGTTGGGGCCTGCGGAGCTGTTGCTCGGTCTCTATGGCGTCTCACGCTTCCTGTACGCCGTGGCCGTTATCCTGACCGTTATCTCGGGCGCTCAGTACTTCTGGAACTGCCGCAAGATCGTTTTTTCGGTCTAGGTCCTGGTGGGCATGACGGAATCATTTGAGCAAATTACCGCGGACAATGAAGAGCTCGCACGCGATATTGTCGAGCGTGCAAGCGTTCGTGGTGCGACGGTTTCGACGGCTGAATCTCTGACAGCGGGCATGATTGCCTCGACGATTGCCGATATCCCTGGCGCCTCGGCAGTGCTTCGTGGCGGTGCGGTGACGTACTGCGACGAAATTAAGCATCGCGTGCTCGGCGTTGAGCAGGAGACGCTCGACCGCTATACCGCGGTGTCGTATCAGACGGCGCGCGAGATGGCTGCCGGTTCGCTGGAGCTGTACCAGAGCGATATTGCCGTGAGCGCGACGGGCTATGCCGGCCCCGGTGGAGGCACCGAGGACGATCCGGCTGGAACCTTTTATATTGGCTGGGCGTATCGCTCGGCCGATGGGGGAGCGCCGGTCGTGGACTCCATTCGTTGCCACTATGAGGGCGATCGTTCATGCGTCCGTGCCCATGCGGTCGCTGAGGCACTGGGTCGCATTGTCTACGTGCTCGATTCTATGGAATAGACGTGTTTTAAGGGGCCTCCGGGCCCCTTAATTGTGGAGATAGGGGTCTCTGGCGAATTTTCTCTTCGTGCAGGTAGTTGGCGTATTCATGTTTGTCTTGCCTTGTTTGGTTTGCCTGCGGTCAAGTTTTTGGTCAGTGTTTGGTCGGCGTTTGGTTGGGTTTTGGAAAGGTCGGCTGCATATGATTTATCTGAACGGTTGACCACGAACAGCCGTTCGTTTATTATCGATGCAGGTTGTTAAGAGGAGGGCTATTCATGGCCAAGAATTCAGGTCCCGTACGTACCGTTCATGCTCGCACGACGGGTAAAGAGCG
>DBFAHJ010000243.1:0-11751 GCA_048227095.1 Collinsella aerofaciens
GCCGTCTTTCACCCCACGGGAGCAAACCAAAGCTACCCGACGTGGCTTCTCATAATCGAGTATTTTTTCTTTGTCGATGGCCTTATGGTGCTTATGCATTTTGCGCTGCTCGATAAGCGCCGTCTTCGTCGGCGATTCGCATTGCTCGACAGCTATCGCGGCAAGAAGCTCGCGAAGCTCTTGCTCAAGGCATTGGGTGTGCTGCTCCTATGCATGATCGTCATAGTCGCGGTTGCCAATGCGACCGGCGTCGTCGATACCTCCGCTACCTAAAAGAAAAGGGCCCCATTGGGGCCCTTTGCAGTTGCACTTAGATGCGGTTCATCTGAGCGGCGACTTTGTTGTACCAGTCCTGCCACGTGGGCGGGCAGTACTTTTTGGCCGCTGCCGGGGTAAGGGTGGAGCCGTAGTTGGCGCCCAGATAGGCAACGTGAGCGGAGATGCCCTCGCTCCAGCTGCCAAAGCTGCGCCAACCGCCGCCACGTGCACTCCAGCCCCAGGCGTTGTAAGAATTGGCGCAATAAGCACCCTTGGTGCTCTCGATGCAGGCGATGGCGGGGGACCAACGGGGGTCGACACCGGTATTCCAAGCGGCGACGGCAAAGTTATAGCCCTGGCCTGCCATGGGGGAGCCGGCGAGATAATTGTCGATGCGGCTCGTCCACTCATTAATGAACGAATCGTAATCGGAGCTACCGGTATTGGCGTTGTTCACCGTGGTGTCGATGGTGGTGTTGGTGTTGGTGGCCTGGCTGCTGGAATTGCTGCCGCTTACGCCCTCGCCCGAGAGCTTTTCGGCGGCAGCGGCCTTATCGGCCTCAAGCTTGGCAAGCTCGGCGGCATTTTCCTGCTCGGCTTTTGCCTGTGCCTCGCTGCGGAGCTGCTGGGCCTGCGCCAGCGCATCCTCGGCGTTTTTCTGCTCCGCCTCAAGCTGAGACTTGGCCTGCTGGAGCTCGGCCTTGTTCTGCTCGAGTTCGGTTTGCATATTATTGAGCTCTTCGATCTCGTCGACGCTCGAGCTCGTGATCTGGTTGGTGTATTTGCAGGTCGTGATGAACTCACCCAGGCTCTGCGCGTTGACCAGGAAGCTCACGATGGGGTTAGTGCCCTTCTGGTACTTGTACAGATCGCGCATGGCGGAGCTTGCCTTGGCCTGCTGCTCGGGAAGCTTAGCCTCGATTTCCTCGATGCTTGCCTCATTGGAGTCAATCTGCTTTTGCAGGTCATCGAGCTTGGTGCGGGCGTCGTTGTAGGCGCTCGTAGCGGCTTCGATCTTCTGCTGGGCTGCGGAAAGCTGGTCCTGCGTTGCCTGCGAGGCGGCATACGCCGCAACGGGGGAGAGCATCGGCGTGGCCGTCAGCGCAACGGCGAGCGCGGCGCTCGTGATGATACGAGCCGGCTTCGACGCAATGAGCGCTGCGGTGCGATGATTCGAATGCTGCATCCAGTCCCTCTGCAATCAATCGTAGGTTATGGTTCGAACGGTATTCTACTACTGCTTTCGACCTCAACTTGAACCTTAAAGGTCCCAAAGGGTCAAGTTGAACTTGAGGCTTTGGCTTTGACCTGCAGTTATGATGAATTGTTGAGAAACCATAGAGTTCAACTTTAACGTTACAGAGCCCTGTTTGAGAGGAGTTTTGGGCTGTAAAAGCCATCTCAACGTGGGGTTTTATAACTACAGCGTGCCCTTCTGGCGAGCCCGCTCAATCTCTTCGAGGGCCTCGGCGGGGGTGAACGAACAGGTGCCGTCGCCGAGTTTGATTACCTGGATATCGTCGCCGGCGTAGACCTCTCCGCCCTTTAGTACCACGCCGAAAACGCCCTCGTGGGGAAAGATGCAGTCGCCGGCGAGATAGTAGATGGCGCAGCGTGTGTGGCAGGCCTTGCCGATTTGGCTGATTTCGACAAGCACCTCGCTGCCAAGCTTGAGCTGCGTGCCCAAGGGGAGCGAGAGCAGGTTGATGCCCCGGGTTGTGAAGTTCTCCCCAAAGTCACCCTCGTGTACGTCGAGCCCGCGTGCCTGCGCCGTCTGGATGGACTCCGCGGCTAAAAAAGAGACCTGGCGGTGCCAATGCCCGGCGTGCGCATCGGTGGCGAGGCCAAATTGCTCTATAACGGTGTCGTGTCCATCGGCGACGGGCGACTTGCGCGTGCCCTTGTGCGCCGACGTGTTGATCGAGACGATGCGGGCGGGTCCGTTGTAGGCGTCGTTTGCCATGCACAGGGGAGCGGTCGCTTTCGCACGTTCCGCCAGCTCGCGCTTCGCGGCATTGAGGATGGGATTATCGGTCGGATGGTCTTGGGGCACGTGTGCGCCTTTCGTTTGAGGATGTCAATACGCTGAATCCTACAACAATGGTAGGTTCATTGCCCATTGTCATACAACGGTGAGCGCCGTCTTCGTGCTGGCCTTCGTGCTGGACGATTACGTCGATTGCCATAGATACGGTGGAGCTTTGGGCGCCGGCGGCTTGGCACGCTAGAATAAATCAGTTGCGCAAAGACCGCCCGTTGTGTGGGCAGTTCATGATAGGAAGTTTCCATGGCATTGCAATTTACAGAGCGCGAGTTCATTCCCGTGCTGCTTGGTGGCGACATCAACGCCTATTCGGTGGCGCGCGCCTTCTACGAGGAGTACCAGGTCAAGAGTCTGGTCTTTGGCAAGTATCAGACGGGTCCCGCGTACCGCAGCCAGATTATCGACTACACGCCCAACGTGGATATCGACACCATGCCCGTGATGCTCAAAACCGTCAACGGCATTGCCCAAGCGCATGCCGACAAGACGATTGTCCTTGTGGGTTGTGGCGACAACTATGTCGCTCTCGTGGCTCAAGCCAAAGATGCTCATGAGCTGGCGGATAACATCGTCGCTCCCTACGCGCCCTACAGCATGCTCGAGCAGTGCCAGAAGAAGGAGATCTTCTACGAGCTGTGCGAGAAGCATGGCGTGCCCTATCCGCACACGTTTACCTTTACCAAGGCGATGCTTAATGCCCAGGGTGAGGCGCCTGCCGAAGTGCTCGACCAGATCGATTTTCCTTACCCGATGATTCTGAAGCCTTCTGACGGCATCATGTGGTGGCAGCATGAGTTCGAGGGCCAGAAGAAGGCCTATGAGATTGCCGACCGCGCCGAGCTGGAACAGGTCATTCGCGATTCGTATGCCAGCGGCTACACCGACGACCTGATCTTGCAGGATCGCGTGCCCGGCAACGACGAGTACATGCGCGTGCTCACCAGCTATTCCGACCGCAACGGCAAGGTGCGCATGATGTGCCTGGGCCATGTGCTGCTCGAGGAGCATCAGCCCCACGGTGTCGGCAACCATGCCTGTATCATTACCGAGCCCAACGACGAGCTCATGGGCGGCGTGCGCAAGTTGCTCGAGGACCTTCACTTTGTGGGCTATTCCAACTTTGACGTTAAGTACGACGAGCGCGACGGCTCGTTTAAGTTCTTCGATTTCAACACGCGCCAGGGCCGCAGCAACTACTACGTTACCAACAGCGGCTTTAACGTTGCCAAGTATGTGGTGGACGAGTATGTGTTCAACCGTCCGTTTGAGCCGGAGTTTGTGACGGCTCAGGACGAGGCCCTGTGGATGGTCGTCCCCATGGGCGTCGTCGACAAGTACGTCAAGGATCCCGAGCTGCGCGCTAAGGTGCATCGCCTGGACAAGGAAGGCAAGGGCGCCGACCCTTCGTTTATGAAGGGCGACTTTGTCTTTAACCGCTGGCTGCGCATGTGGCACACCAAGCTGCGCCACTTTAAGCTGTTCAAGACGTATTACAAGTAGATGAGCGCGGCGCCCGTCCGGTTTGCATCGGGCGGGCGCGGGTATGATACGCGCAATTGCGCAAGCGTCATCAAGGAGGCGGCGATGGAAAAGCTG
Source organism: Collinsella aerofaciens (assembly GCA_048227095.1). Taxonomy (GTDB): domain Bacteria; phylum Actinomycetota; class Coriobacteriia; order Coriobacteriales; family Coriobacteriaceae; genus Collinsella; species Collinsella aerofaciens_CF. The sequence continues at coordinate 3,899 of DBFAHJ010000243.1, forward strand.
GGAGTTATCGGCGGCATGGGCGCCGAGGCCACGTCGTATTACTACGACCAGGTGGTGCGTCATACGGCTGCTGCCTGCGATCAGGAACATATCGACATGGTGGTGCTCTCCAAGTCGACCATGCCCGACCGCACGTTGGCCATTAAGACCGGCGAGCATGCCAAGCTGCTGGCGACCATGAAAGAGTGTGCCCAGGCACTCGAGTCGCTGGGCTGTGCGCACATTGCCATTCCCTGCAACACGTCGCACTACTTCTACGACCAGATCCAGTCGTTTACGAAGGTGCCGATTATCCACATGCCGCGTGAGTCGGTGCGCTATGCTCTGGCCGGTGCGGTGATGGGGGAGTGCGAGTTCGACCCCAACCTGAGTATGCCGGCCGAGCCGGTGCACAAGATTGGCATCATGGGCACCGACGGAACCGTGGGCGCGGGTGTCTACGGCCGCGAATGTAAGGCTGCGGGTGTTGAGGTCGTCTATCCCAGCGAGAAACGTCAGAACGATGTGATGTCGCTTATCTACGATGATGTGAAGGCCGGACGTGAGCCCGATATGGATAAGTTCGACCGCGTGATGTGGGAGTTCGCCCGTAGCGGCTGCGACCGCGTCATTCTGGCCTGCACCGAGCTATCGGTGCTGCAAAAGTACCGAGAGATGCCCGAGATCACCCTCGACGCCATGGATGTCCTGGTGCGCGAATCCATCATCCGCAGCGGCGTCCCCTACCGCCTCTAGCTTCCGACCCGCCAAAAAGGGACAGGTTTATTTTGGTAGGTTTTATCTGGTGAAACAGTAAAGGCCTCGGCTCGTTTGGTGCGAGCCGAGGCCTTTTGCGTTGGACGGTTGCTGTCGGTGGTGAACTAGAACAGGAAGCCGATGGCGATGAGGGCGATGCTGACGATGAGCGCGGCGATGTCCAGGCCCTTGATGGGGTAGCGCTTGTACGAGCTGGCGCGCGTACGCAGATAGAAGCCGCGCTGTTCTGCCGCCAAGGCTGTGGCATCGGTCTTGCCCACGCTCGAGATGAGCAGCGGCACGCACAGTGGCAGCATGAGCTTAAGCTTCTTGATGGGGTTCTTGGTGTCGTACTCGACGCCGCGTGCGGTCTGCGCCTCCATGATGGCGTTCATCTCCTGACCAAACACCGGCACAAAGCGCAGCGCCGTGGTAAAGGTGAAGGCATAGCGATACGGTACGTGCAGCACCTCGACGCAGGCGTTGGCAAGGTCGTTGAGCTTGGTCACCATGAGCATGAGGATGAGTGGTAGCGCCACACCCAGCAGGCGCAGGCAGGCCTTTGATCCTGTGATGAGGCCCGTGTCGGTGATAAAGCCCCACACCACGTTGCCATCGCGCATAAAGGCCAGCTGGAGCACCAGCATGATAAGCGCGAGCGGAATCAGCAACTTGAGCAGCGAGAACAGACGGTTGACGACGCCGGCATAGGCACCCAGCGCAAGGGTGAGTGCCAAAAAGCCTAGCAGCGCCACGTAGGAGTCGGACAAGAAGATGCCGACGATGATGGCGGCGGCGAGGCCCAGTTTGACGACGGGGTTCAGGTGATGCAGCAGCGTATCGCCCGGCATGTAGTCGATGACGTTAACCACGGTGGATCATCTCCTTGGTAATTCGAACGACATCGGTGACCTCGCTCACCTGCGCAAAAGCGGGCGAGACGGAAGATGCCAGACGGCGCGAGAGTTCAATAACCTGGGGAGGCTCCACGTAGGCACGCCGCATGAGATCGATGTTCGAGAATAGCTCGTGCGTGCGGCCGCGGTCGAGGATGCGACCGTCGGCCATTACCACAATGCGCTCGGCAAAATCCGAGACGACTTCCATATCGTGGCAGACCATGATGACGGCGCAACCGCGCTCGGCCATGGTGCGCACCGTTTCCATGACGGTCATGCACTCGCGGTAATCAAGGCCGCTCGTGGGCTCGTCGAGCACGACGATCTTGGGCTCAACCACTACGACGGAGGCAAGCGCCACCATTTGTCGCTGACCGCGCGAGAGCGAGAAGGGCGCCTCGTCGGCCGGCAAGCCAAAGCGGTCGATGACGAGCTGGGCGCGACGCAGAGCCTCGGCACGGTCGATGCCGGCAAGCTCCAGGCCAAAGGCGACCTCGTTGAGCACGGTGTCCTTGCAGATCTGGCGGTCGGGGTTTTGGAAGAGGGTCGCGACCTCGCGAGCGATGCGGCTCGTGGGAACGGCTGCGGTATCCAGTCCCGTGACGCGCACGCTGCCCGAGGCGGGCTTAAGCAGGCCTGTGAGCAGCTTGGTGAGCGTGGTCTTGCCGGCACCGTTCTGGCCGACGATGCCCACGAGCTCGCCGGGATAGAGGGTCAGGTTGAGGTCGTGGACGGCGGCGCCGCCATTGGGATAGGCAAACTCAACATGGTCGAAGGTGAGTACGGGCTCGGCGTCCTTGGCATGAGGGCGCAACGACGGTGCATGCGGGGAACCGGCGGGCGCCTGGGCTTCGATGACCGCGTGTACGGGGTCGACGATGTCCGAAATCAGGCGCTCGGCCTCATCGACATCCAAGCAAGGGGTGCCGCTTACCAGGCCATCGGTTTGGAGGCTATTGAAGATACGCGTGACGCGAGGGCAGTCGACGCCGATGGCACGGAGCTCGTCGGTATGCGCGAAGACCTCGTGCGGCTCGCCCTGTAGCGCGATTTCGCCATGATTGAGCACGAGCACGCGGTTGCAATACTCCGAAAGCAGGGCGACTTTTTGCTCAACGACGACGATGGTGATGCCGAGTGCGCGGTTGGCCTCGCGTAGGGTCTCGAAGACCAGCGTGGAGCTGGCGGGGTCGAGCGCCGCGGTGGGCTCGTCGAGAACCAAGACGCGCGGACGCATGGCGAGGATGGCGGCGATGGCTACCTTTTGCTTCTGTCCGCCCGAGAGGGTGGCGATCTCGCGGTCACGCAGGTCGCTGATACCGACGGTCTTAAGCGTCTCGCTCACACGTTGCTCGATCTGGTCGTGGGGAACGCCAAAGTTCTCTAGGCCAAATAGCATCTCGTCCTCGACGACCGAGGCGACCATTTGCGTGTCGATGTCCTGCAACACGCTGCCGACGATCTGCGACACGTCGGTGAGCGAAACTTCACAGGTGTCGTTGCCGTCGACAGTGACGGAGCCAAAGAACGTGCCGGTGTAATGGTGGGGTACGGCTCCCGACAGGCAGGCGGCAAGTGTGGACTTGCCGGCGCCCGAAGGCCCGATAATGCCGATAAAATCTCCCCTGTTCACGCCGAGCGAGATTTGCTTAAGCGCCTGCTCGGTCTGCGTGCCATAGGAGAACGAGACATCGTCGACGTTGATGATCGTTTCCATGGATACCTTTCATAGTCATTGGGGACGTTCTTACATGACTAGTCGTTTAAGAACGTCCCCAAAAGCTCGTTGTTTGGGACAGTCTTTGGTGGTGAAGTACGGAGGCGGCTTTACGAGGTGCCCCAGGTTGGCGCGAAAGAGGAACGAGGCGTACTTGGGTACGCGAGCGACGAATGAACGCCAAGATGGGGTGGCTCGTAAAGCCGGGCAGGTTAGTTGAGCTTAAGGGACTTCTGGATGGGCAGGTAGAGGGCGCCAACCAGGATGGCGTTAAAGACGGCGGTCATGGCGACGACGGGCAGCATAGCTGCGGCGAGCTCGCCCACCACGCCGAGCATGGCCATCTTGATGACCATGAAGATGACGCCCGAGACAAAGGTGGTCACGAAGGCTGCGACGATGGCGACGGCAGGCTTAACCTGACCGTCCTTGGCAGCAGCGTTGACAATGACGGCCATGAGCATGGCGGCGATGCCCTCGGCGGCAAAATCGACAAACGGCGAGGTGGTGGTGATCTGGATCACGGCGGCCGAGATGAGGCCAATGACGAGCGCCTGACCGATGTTGGGGCGCACGACCAGGATAGTGAGGCAGAAGGCCGAGATAATGAACTCGGGGCTGATCATGCCGCCCGAGATGCCGGAGATGGCCTTGCCGACGGTGAAGTTGAGGATGAAGCCGGCGGCAAGCAGGATGGCGAGCAAGACGAGGGCGCGGACGTCGAGTTTGCCGCGGTCGGCGGTCTGGACGGTGCGGGGCTGGGCGGTGATGGTGTTCTGAGACATGGTGAAAATCCTTTCGGAAGGGAAGTGCAAGAGAAGAAAGCGGAGGCGCGTGATGCGAATGCGATTGGGCTCGAGATAGAAAAAGGCCCCCGGTCGAAACCGGAGGCCTTCCAATCACCTAGAGCGCAAAAACAGGTGTGAGGGACTCACTGTCGACCGATCGTATTCGCATCACGCCACCACCAGTTGTTGAGAGACTTCATCGTGTTCTTCATGTTGGTGGCTCCTTTCGTGATGCCGTGGCGCGGTCGCACCTAGTTGCTGTTGCGCTGCACTATAGCACAGCAAAGTGTGTGCGGGGAAATCTTTTTTGAAAAGATTTCGGCGACGTTTCCCGCCAGTCGAATGGACGGCTGCGCGGGCGGGCGACCTTGGCCATCCCGCCCGCGCCTTAAGGCGAGGGGTTCTTAGGCCTTCTTGCGACGATAGAGCACGAAGCCGCAGACACCGATGACGATGACGGCGCCAACGGCCATGGCGGCCATGTTGTTGCCCTCGGACTTCTCCTCGGTCGCCTCTTCTTCAACCTCGGGCTCGGCTACATCCTCATCGGAGAGGGCCTCGTCGGCGTAGGTGATGGACTCGACCAGGCAGTCGTTGTCGGCATCGTAGTCACTCGGGACGAACTCCTCGGAGAAGTCGCCCTCCTTGAGGTAGTCACGCATCTCCTCGAGCATGGCCTTGCACTTGAGGTAGGTGTTCTTGGTGGCAGCCTTGCCGGCCTTGTTGGCCAGGGCGGTGCGCGCCTCGGTGTCCTCGGCGGCCTGCATGGCCTCGTCGACGGTCAGGTTCTGCTCGATGAGCTCCTTCTGCAGCGCATCGAGGTAGGCGCGGACGCCGGTGGCGCAGTGGTCGCGGTTCTCATAGGCGAGCGTGTTGATGTCCATGAGGACGTAGTTGATGGAGTTCTTGGGCTCCTCGTTGTTCACGACGTCTTCCTCTTCGCAGTGATCGAAGGAGACATCCTGATCGCTAAAGTAGGGGCTGACCTCGGTGAGCAGTGCGGAGTAGAGGGGGATGGCGACGGAGAACTCGGCGTTGGAGAGCATCTCCCACTGGATGGTCGCGATCTCGGGATCCATGCCCTGACGGATCTGGAAGGTGTGGATCTCGGTGTTGCGGTTGGAGCCGATGGCGTAGGCGCCGTCGGTGTTGGCGTTGAGGCCGGCGACATTCTCGCCGCGAGCGGCGAAGGAACGGATCATCTCAAAGGTGTTCCAGTCGGACTTGCCGGGCTGGAAGAACAGCGGCTGCATCTCGTGGACCAGAGCGCCGGTCGTGGCGCGAGCGTCTTCTCGCTCGTCCTTGACGATCTCGTAGTCGGTGCCTTCAGCCAGCGGGGCCATGAAGTAATCGCGACCCTGGATATAGCGCGACCACTGGTGCATACCGGCCTCGCCAATCTCCTCGCCGTAGGTCTTGGCGACGTCGAACTTGCCGTCGGTGTACTCGGCAAAGCCCTTCTCCTTGGGCATGGACTCGATGCCCTCGGAATGGAGGCAGTTCTCGGTGTCATCGAGGTCGACGTTATAGGTGAGGTTGCCGATGTTGGGGTTGAGCGAGGCGATGTCATCAGCGAGCTTCATGGCAATCCACTGATGGCCGGAAAGCGCGGCGAACAGCCAGGTCTCGGTGCTGTCGGCGATGATGATCTGGTCGTTGGAGCAGACGCCCTGCTCGTCGATTAGGCTGCCGATGAGCTCGACGCCCTCGCGGGCCGTGGCGCTCTCGCCCAGGATGACGCTGGCATAGCTGTACTCGCCAATGCCAGTCTCCTCGGTGATGGGGTCGGCCTCTTCGGCCTTCTCGTTATAGGAGGTGCTCAACGTGGCAGAGCAGGAGACGCCCTTCTCGTTGATGCCGGCCTCGGAATATGCGTCGTAGCGATCTTCCCACTGCGAGGGGTTGTCGCGAACGAAGGTGTAGCGGTAGGTTGCGCCCTTGGACTTGTACTCAAAACCGGACTCGACCGATGTGTACTCGTTGCCGTCCTTGTGTGCGGGCTCAATGCCAAAGTGCTTGACATAGCGCGGACCGAAGTCCTCGGAACGGCCGTAGTACGTGTTGCCGTCTGCCGTAAACTTGCTGCCCATGTAGATCTGGGTGCAGGCGAGCGCCGAAGTCGGCATGGCCATGATGGCCGCTGCTCCAAACGCAAGGCCGCAGCCGAGCTTTTTGAGCGTGTTGACAGGATGAGTAAACCTCATAATCCCTCCCAACCGTTGAAACCCCGCGGAACCGTGCAGGATTTCAGCTAATAAATACATCTATTAGCCTATCGGAAGTCTAAATAGTATTCATCTATTTCGATGAAATACTCGATGAGCGTCCTAAAATATGCGATGAGCGGACAAGAATACTCATTATCTAGCTTTATTTAAATAAAGACGCCCTGCAATTACTGTACCTGAATAAAGCGCCTTGCACGGGGCACAAAGAAAAATCCCCCGCTGTCGTGCAAATGCATAAACAACAGGGGAGACGATAATTGGATGAATATCATACCAATGTGGAATTACTTCTTCCGGCGGTGGATCACGTTAATCGCATAGCCGACGAGCATGGCCAGAACAATGACGATAAAGCCGAGCAGGGGATTGTCGTTCATGGGGTCCTCCTATTTTCCGAGCGGGGAGAATTCGTCGACGATGAGGTCGAGGCATTGCGGAAGTGCGCGGGCACCAAAGACGCCCGAGTTGCTGGAGATGATCTCGCCGTCGAACTGCATGCCCAGCGACGGCGTGCAGGTGATCTTGGCTTCCTTGGTCTGGATTATCTTGAACTGCGGACGGCCGAGCACCTTGCCGGCGGGGTCGAGCGCGGCAGTGATCACGGTGGGCAGGAGCTGGACGGTTTTTACGGGCTCGATGACCGCGATGTCGACCATGCCATCGTTCATGCGGCAATCGGGGAACAGGTTGATGTCGTTTTGAATGACCGAGGTGTTGCCGGCCATGCAGCAGATGCCATCGAGCTCCTCGACAATGCCGTCATGCTCAATCGTAAAGTGCGCCACCGTGGGGTTGGGTGTGGCGAGCGCCGACAGGAAATAGGCGATCTCACCGATGTCGTTTTTGGCGGGGGCGGCCTTCATCATGATCTCGGCGTCGAAGCCCGAGCCGGCGATGATGATAAAGCCGTGGCGCTTCTCGTTGCCGTTCTCGTCGAGCCAAAAGAGCTCGCCCATGTCCACTTTGACCGTGCGACCGGCGCGGCAAGCCTTGGCAAGCGCCGCTGCCTCGGGGGCATTACCGATGTTGTTAAAGAACAGGCAGGCTGTGCCGGAGGGGAAGACGAGCGTGGGGACACCGCACCCGCGCATCTGGTCGAGCACGTTGGAGACGGTGCCGTCGCCGCCCGAAACGACCACGCGATCAAACTCGCGCACGTCTGCCACGGCGTCCTCGGGTTCCATGCCATCGCCGATAAAGCGCATCACGACCTCGTCGCCGCCCTGCGCGAGGGCGTGCGTGAACGCGTAGATTTCATCTGAGCTGGGGCCCGATGCCGGGTTGTGGATGATAAGGCAGCGCATACTTACGTTCCCGTTCTGTGACTAACCGAGTATAGTTGTAGGGCAATGCCGATATCCTACCCGTGTTTTTCGGGCCTAACCTTATTCGATGGGTTGATATGTACATTTCCACACATCAGGCTCTACTCGACTTTTGCCAGCGCGCCCGTGAGTTCGACGCGATTGCCGTCGATACCGAGTTT
>DBFAHJ010000244.1:0-3024 GCA_048227095.1 Collinsella aerofaciens
GGCGCCCACGGCACCAGCTATCGCTACATCTCCAAGAAGGTCGCCGAGATGACCAACGGCGAGGCCCGCAAGGTCGTCGTGTGCCATATCGGCTCCGGCGCTTCCCTGTGCGCCATCGAGGACGGCAAGTGCATGGACACCACCATGGGCTTGACGCCGCTCGACGGCGTCATGATGGGCACCCGCTGCGGCTCCATCGACCCGGCTACCGTGTGCTACCTGCAGCGCGAGGGTGGCTACACCTTCGACGAGGTCGACGAGATGATGAACAAGAAGTCTGGCCTTTTGGCTGTGACCGGTGGCAAGACCAACGACTGCCGCAACGTCGAGGAGCTCGCCGCTGCCGGTGACCCCGAGGCCCAGCTCGCCTTCGATATGTTCGTTTACAAGATTGCCGCCAAGGCTGCCGAGATGGCCACTTCCATGTGCGGCATGGACACCCTGGTCTTTACCGCCGGCATCGGCGAGCACGCTCCGGCTGTCCGCGCCGGCGTGGCCGATCGTCTGGCCTTTATGGGCGTCAAGATGGACCATGCCCGCAACGCTCTGCGTGGCGACGGCGCTTGGTGCCTGTCCGCCAAGGATTCCAAGGTCAAGATCTTCGTCATCCCCACGGATGAGGAGTTCATGATCGCCTCCGACGTCGAGCGCATCGTCAACAGCAAGTAATTGCAAGAGGGGAGGGGCTGGACGACCAAGTGCCGTTCAGCCCCTCTTTTGCGCTCGTTGGGCGATATGCCTGATAGCTATTTATCAAGATGTGATAACTTCTTATTAAAATGCGGTCGCCTTAAGAGGTCTGCGTCGACCGTATTGCACTGCAAAGGAGTCTCATGAACGTACTTGTTGTCAACGCCGGCAGCTCAAGCCTTAAATATCAGCTTCTGGATACCGATACCCGCGAGGTTTTCGCCAAGGGCAACTGCGAGCGTATCGGCTCGGACATGGGTATCTTTGGCCACTCCGAGAACGGTGGCGCCAAGCAGACCGAGGAGGTTCCCTTCCCCGATCATCGCTCTGCTATCGCTCGCGTGCTCGAGGAGCTCGAGAAGACCGACTTTACGATCGATGGCATCGGCCACCGTATCGTTCAGGGCGGCTGGCACTTCGATGATTCCGCAGTCGTTGACGACGAGGTCATGGCTAAGATCCTTGAGGTGGCCCCGCTCGCCCCACTGCACAATTACGGCGAGGCCGCGGCAATCGAATACTGCCGCGAGAAGTATCCGGAGCTGCCCAACGTGGCCGTCTTCGACACCTCGTTCCACATGACCATGCCCGAGGTTGCCTACACCTACGCGCTGCCCAAGGACGTGTGCGACAAGTACCATGTGCGCAAGTACGGCGCCCACGGTACGAGCCACCGCTACGAGTGGATGATGGCAAAGGAGATTCTGGGCTCGTGCTGCCACCGTCTGCTTTCGTGCCATCTGGGCAACGGCGCTTCGCTCGCCGCCATTGAGGACGGCGTTTGCCGCGACACCACGATGGGGCTCACGCCGCTCGACGGCCTGATGATGGGCACCCGTTGTGGTTCCATTGACCCTGCCACCGTGTGCTACCTTCAGCGCGAGGGCGGCTACAGCTATCAAGAAGTCGATGACATGATGAACAAGCAGTCTGGTCTGCTTGCCATCTCGGGTATCTCCAACGACGCCCGCGACATCCGTACGCGCGCCTCCGAGGGAGACGAGCGCTGCCTGCTCGCCTTCGACATGTTTGCCTACAAGGCCATGCAGCAGGCCGGTTCCATGATCGCCTCCATGGCGGGCGTGGATACCATCACCTTTACCGCCGGCATCGGCGAGAACGACTGGTCGATCCGCAAGGCCTTCTGCGACTGCTTTGAGTGGCTGGGCGTGCGTATCGACAACAACAAGAACCGCGAGGCCGTGGGCAACGGCCCGCAGGTCATCAGCGCCGCCGGCTCTTCCGTCACGGTCATGGTCATCCCCACCGACGAGGAATACATGATCGCCCGCGACGTCGAGCGTCTGACCAAGAACAACTAGCGTGCCCGTTTGCATGTAAACGAAAGGCCTCCAGAGCAACAGCTCCGGGGGCCTTTTTGTTGGCAGACGGACAGCGGAAACCCCATCCCATTTCAAACTGAAATTCTGGGACACGCCTTCCGGTTGAGGCACGTTGCGGAAAGTGCGACCCACAATAAAGCAAAATTCCGTCCCACAGTTTCCCAAACAGCCCTCAAGTGGAAGCTACATCCCACAATCCGCCTTCAAACCGGGACATGCTTTCCGATGGCCAGACATCGAACCGCAGCCAACATTTCGGTCCCAAAGTGATCACCGCCAGCAACGCCTGTACTCCCAACAACGGCACCCATCCATTCAGATTTTCAGCCCCAGCTCGTTGCCAAGCCGCCGTCCACTCCAGATGCCCCGATTGCCACGTAGCGGCAGGGACCCTACAGGGTAAAGCTCTGAAAACTTTCCGCAGGACGGAGGAAGCCCCCGCCGCACGTAGTGCGCAGCGGGGGCTTCCGACATGTCCGAGGACGTTTTCAGAGCTTTACCCTGTAGGGTCCCGAGGGGATATGTACGCTACTCAGCCATCTGAGCCTGGACGGCGGTGATGGCCACGACACCCACGATGTCGTCGGCAGAGCAGCCGCGCGACAGGTCGTTGACCGGCTTGGCGATGCCCTGCAGGATGGGGCCGTAGGCGTCAGCGCCGGCGAAGCGCTGGACCAGCTTGTAGCCGATGTTGCCGGCCTCGAGGTCGGGGAACACGAGCACGTTGGCCTTACCGGCGACGGAGGAGCCGGGAGCCTTGAGTTGGGCGACGGTGGGGACGATAGCGGCATCGAGCTGCAGGTCGCCGTCGATGGCGAGCTCGGGAGCCTTCTCCTTGCAGAACTTCACAGCCTCCTGGACCTTCTTGGCGACCTCGCCACCGGCGGAGCCCATGGTGGAGTAGGAGAGCATGGCCACGTGCGGCTCAACGTTGCCCATGAAGGTGGACCAGGAGTGGGCCGAGGCGATGGCGATCTCGGAGAGCTCGTCG
>DBFAHJ010000245.1:0-3716 GCA_048227095.1 Collinsella aerofaciens
CGAGGCTGCCGATCTGGTCGGCCGCATCGACGACGCCGAGGGCGATATGCGCAAGATCGTCGTCTTCGCTGCCGAGGATGCCGCTGAGGGCCTGGTCGAGCTTGCCAACAAGAAGGAGAAGCTCCTGCCCGAGCTTTCTTATGAGGAGGCCACCGAGCTGATGGCCGCTCTCGATAAGGTTATCGCCCCGCTCGTCGCCATGGGCCTGGACGAGGACCGCGGTCCTCGCGGCGGCCGTGACGATCGCGGTGGCCGTGGCGGCGACCGTGGCGGTCGCGGCGGCTTTGGCGATCGCGGTGGCCGTGGCGGTGACCGCGGCGGTCGCGGTGGCGATCGCGGTGGCCGTGGCGGCTATGGTGACCGTGGCGGCGACCGTGGCGGTCGCGGCGGCTTTGGCGGCAACCGTGGTGGCTATGGCGACCGTGGCGGCAACCGTGGCGGCTTTGGCGGCAACCGTGGTAACGACCGCGGCGGCCGCGGTGGCGATCGTGGCGGCCGCAACGGCGGCGGCTTCCGCGGCAACCGCTTCTAGTTGGGTTACGCGGTTTTACCAAACCGCGTAACTAGTTGACGCTGCGCGCCCACCAGAGCGACAACTTGTCATTCAAAGAGGACGGCATGACCAGAAGGTCTATGCCGTCCTCTTTTCATGCCAATTTGTTCGCTCTGGTGGGCGCTCGCTGTCGGTGCCAAAACATCGACATTGCCATGATCCAGACCTGCTAAAAGATAGTCGTTGGGGACGTTCTTGTTTGACTGGTCATTTAAGAACGTCCCCAACGACTACGTAGCATGAGAGTGGATAATCTCCCGGTATGAGCCCATATTCATGCTCAAGGTGGGAGATTATCCACTCTCGTTTCGTTTGTTGATTTCGATGCCTACATTTGTAGGAACAGTTCGTGGAGGCGGGTGTCTTCGTCGAGTTCGGGGTGGAAGGTTACGCCGAGCTGGTTGCCCTGACGGGCGGCGACAATACGACCGTCGACTTTCGCTAAGGCCTTGGCGTCGCCGTGGACCTCGACGATGCGGGGCGCGCGGATAAACGTCAGCGGCACTTCACCGTCGATGCCGGCTATTTGCCCCTTGGTTCGAAAGCTGCCGAGCTGCCTGCCGTAGGCATTGCGCTCAACGAGCACATCCATGGTTGCCAGGCGCGGTGTCCCCTTATCGTCGTGGGCGGCAAGGTCGCGCGCCAGCAGAATCAAGCCGGCGCAGGTGCCAAGGACGGGCATGCCTTCAGCGATACGGGCACGAAGCTCCTCGAGCATGCCCAACTCATCAAGCAGCTTCCCTTGAACGGTAGACTCGCCGCCGGGAAGTACCAGACGGTCAAAGTCCTGCTTCAAATCGGCCGCCTGCCTCAGCTCAATACAACGTGCGCCCAGCTCGGATAGTCTTGCCTCGTGCTCGGCAAAAGCACCTTGGACCGCCAGCACGGCGACCGTTTGGTCTGCATAATCGCTCATGTGCGATCCTTTCTGCTGGACTAGCGCCCGCGCTCTTCCATGATAATCTCGATCTCGTCGGCGTTGATGCCCACCATGGCCTCGCCCAGGTCCTCCGAAAGCTCGGCGATGAGCTTGGCATCGGTGAAGTTTGCCACGGCCTTGACGATGGCGGCGGCGCGCTTGGCGGGGTCGCCGCTCTTAAAGATGCCCGAGCCGACAAAGACGCCCTCGGCACCCAGCTGCATCATCAGCGCGGCGTCGGCGGGGGTCGCTACGCCGCCAGCGGCAAAGTTCACGACGGGAAGCTTGCCCGTGGCATGGACCTCGCGCACCAGCTCGACCGGAACCTGCAGTTGCTTGGCTGCCTCAAAGAGCTCGTCGTCGCGCAGGGCAACTACGTCGCGGATCTGCTTTTGGATTTTGCGCATGTGACGCACGGCCTGAACGACGTCGCCCGTACCCGGCTCACCCTTGGTGCGAATCATCGTGGCGCCTTCGGCAACACGGCGCAGCGCCTCGCCCAGATCACGGGCGCCGCAGACAAACGGCACGTCAAACTGGGTCTTGTCGATATGATAGACGTCGTCGGCGGGGGAGAGAACCTCGGACTCATCGATGTAGTCGATCTCGATGGCCTGAAGGACCTGCGCCTCGACGATGTGACCGATGCGGCACTTGGCCATAACAGGGATGGAGACGGCCTCTTGGATGCCCTTGATCATCTTGGGGTCGCTCATGCGCGAGACGCCGCCTGCGGCGCGGATGTCGGCCGGAATGCGCTCGAGTGCCATGACGGCGCAGGCGCCCGCCTCCTCGGCGATGCGTGCCTGCTCGGGCGTGGTGACGTCCATGATGACGCCGCCCTTGAGCATCTGCGCGAGTTCGCGATTGAGTTTGACGCGATCGGCCTTGCTGGTCTGTTCTGCCATGGTTGCTCCCTTGGTTGGCATGTGCATTGCTTGACGGAATATCCTATCGGGGGGCTGGGTATGGCGAAATACTCAGTTTTCGAGATAATAACAAGGTCAGACTAATACCAGATTGAACGGTTCGATATGGTCAGGTGATAAACTCATGCTTGACTACAATTTGGAAAAACGTGGCGAGGCATCGCTTTATGAGTATGTTTACCAGCAAATTCGAGATGATATTGTTGCTGGACGTATTGCGGCGGGGGAGCATCTTCCGTCTAAGCGTGCCTTTGCCAGTCATCTGGGAATCAGTGTCATTACCATCGAGAATGCATATAGCCAGTTACTCGCTGAGGGCTATATTTGCTCAATGCCGCGTCGTGGCTACTACGCTTGCGAGCTTCCGGATGCACCGGTTTTGGCTTCGGCTGCGGAGGGCATCGACCGAGATGCCGTTTCTGTGGGTCCCAGCGCGCATGATGTCAACGGACAGGTTGAGCTGTTCGATGCACTTTCTCCTTCTGCTTTGGAGGCGGCGCGGCTTTGGCAAAGTGCGCTACGGGCGACGCTGGCATCCGAAGACGAACGCGAAATCTTTTCGCCCGCACCGGCGCAGGGCACCGCTCGGCTGCGACGCGCAATTGCTCACCATCTGCGCGGGACAAGGGGTATGAATGTCGACCCCAACAATATCGTTATCGGCGCGGGCGCCCAGCTGCTCGATACCATGTTGGTTCAGTTGCTTGGCACTGACAAGGTGTATGCCGTTGAGGACCCGGGCTATTTGCGTCTGACGCGCATCTATCAGGCTATGGGCTGCAAAGTTCGACATATCCCGTTGGATGATGAGGGCGTGGACTTGAGCATTCTGCAGAAAAGCGGGACCGATGTCCTTCACCTGATGCCGTCCCATCAGTATCCGACCGGCCTTGTGACGAGCATTGCGCGGCGCTATGCGCTTCTGAGCTGGGCCGCCGAGCGACCAGGTCGGTATCTCATCGAAGATGACTTTGATTGTGAGTTTCGCCTTGCCGGCAAGCCGATTCCCGCGCTCGCGTCGATCGATGCCGCCCAGTCGGTTATCTACACCAACACGTTTTCGAAGAGCCTTTCATCGGCGTTGCGTTTGGCGTACATGGTGTTGCCCGATGAGCTAATGGAGCGGTTTAGGCGCAACCTTGGTTTCTACGCCTCGTCGGTGAGCTCTGTTGACCAGGTCGCTTTGGCGCGTTTGCTGGAATCGGGTGATTACGAGCGACATGTGAACCGCGTGCGCGTTCGTGCTCGCGAGGCGCGTGATGGCCTGATGGCGCTTGTGCGGAAGGTATTTCCGGCAGGAGAGGTCTCGATCGAG
>DBFAHJ010000246.1:0-3847 GCA_048227095.1 Collinsella aerofaciens
CGATTCGCACAGATCGTGCGCCGTACGACCCAGCACCTCGATGTGCTTGAGCGCCATATCAAACGTAAAGATAACTTCGTCGGGTAGATGCAGCATCTTGAGCGCCGCCGACATGCGGCTCCACGTGAGGGTCCACGAAACGCCCAGCACCAGCGACACATTAATGAAGGTCTTGAGCGCAATCTTGAGCATGGCGCCCGTAGCGGAAGCACCTAGCAGCAAGGCAGGCAGCGCCAAAACCACTGCGAGCCCCGCGGCGCCAAGCGCCGGCACAAAGGTCGCGCGCAGCCCGCGTACGGGACGCACGGCAACGAGCACCAGCGCAATGGCCGCCATCAACATGAGGTACAGCGGGCTTTGTGTCAGGCACACGCACAGGACGCAAACGAATATCCCCACCAGGCGCACCGGAGCCGAAACGCAAGAAAGGGCGCGGTCGACCATCGACCCGCCCTCGTGCGCGCCTCCACCCAGGCGAACCCGCTCAAGCAGGCTCGCCAGGTGCAGGACGTTCTTTTGCATCACGCGATGACGAGCGCCCGTGGGCTCGTATCGCTCCTCGGCCGCAAGCCAGCTAGGCAGCTCGACCATCGCCATGGGCTCCGCTTTCCTTGACCGTCAGCGAGATCAGACGGAATGCGATGGTGAGCACCGCCACGCCAATCACGCCGGACAGGATATACATGGCAGCCTGACCGGCAAAGCCGAGACCCTGCTCCTCGGAATAGGCCTGCAGGTAATCACCCGTAGGCAGAGCGTCGGCAAAGGTCGGGGTGTCGAGACCGACCGAAGCCTGCAGGCTGTCGTCGCCAGCCTCCTGAACGGCGGTCGCGGCGCCCTCGGCGTCCCACTCACCCCAGGCGTCACCCGTGGCCAGCAGGCCCAGCGGCGTGGCCACGACAAGCACGGCAACCAAGATGAGCGTGGGGACCAGCGAGGTCTTCTTTGCAGCAGCGCCCTCGGCAGCAAGCTGTCCATCGGCGGCTTCGGGGCCGACGATAACGCTCGGCGCCGTCTTCTTGATAAAGCCGTAGATCGCGGCAGTCGCCACGCCCTCGACCACGCCGGCTACCAACATATGCGGGATCATCATGGCCGGAATGGCAATGGACAGCGGGAAGGGGCAGTACAGCGGAGCGCCCGAAGCATTCGTGAAAAGCATCGGCTGAATACCAAACTCGATTGCTGCGCACAGGGCCGCCAGGCACAGGCCGACCCAGCCGCTTACGATGGCCGAAACCGAGGTGCCCCAGCTCTTGTCGCGCAAACGGCTGTTAAGCGCGCGGAACACGATGGCTGCGGCAAACGGCAACACGAAGGCCATGTTAAAGCAGTTAGCGCCAAAGGACAGGATGCCGCCGTCGCCAAACAGCAGCGCTTGCAGCGCCAGCGCGACCGAAACCGCGATAGCCGCGGCCTCGGGGCCCAGCAGCAGCGCGATGAGTGCGCCACCAACGGCGTGGCCAGTGGTGCCGCCGGGCAGCGGCACGTTGAACATCATAAGCAAGAAGGAAAATGCGGCGCAGATGCCCAGGAAAGCCATGTGCTCGCGATCGAGCGTGGCGCGCACCTTCTTGATACAGTGAACCCAGACGGGCACCATTGCCACCGCCATGACGGCATCGGTCTGCGGGGACAGATAATTATCTGGAATGTGCATGTACGCCTCCCGGTTATCGGCGCACGGAATTGCAACGCCGCTTGAATCACCTTTCCAGTGTTACGTAATGTCAGATTCGTAACACGCCGCGGGCTATCATAGCAAAACGGCGCACTGCCGACAAAGCAGCACGCCGTTATGTAATGCGCGTGTCATATATGCAGGCTCAACGGTGCCTTATACCGAAAACAGCAGTCACGTAAGACTCGGCGGCAGCCGACGCTGGCCTATATCCGGCGCAGGACCTAGCCGCGGACCTCGCCGTTTACGCCCTTGCACACCTTGGTAACGATCTTCTGGTGCGCCTTTTCGACCTCTTCGCTGGTAAGCGTGTGGTCGTCGGAGCGATACGTAAGCGCAAAGGCCATGGACTTCTTGCCCGCTCCGATGCGGATGGGATCGCGGTAGACGTCGAACAGACGCACATCCTCGAGCAGCTTGCCTCCGGCGCTGGTAATACGGCGCTCAAGATCCTCGCAGGTCACAGTGTTGTCGACCACGATAGCAAGGTCGTGCTCAACGGCCGGGTACTGCGAGAACTCACGGTAGTTCTCCTGGTTGCGGGCGCCCTTGATCAGCTTGTCCAGGTCGAGCTCAAAGGCAACGACAACCTCGTCAATGCCCATAGCCTCGCGCGCCTCGGGGTGAATCTCGCCAACCCAGCCCAGCACGGTACCGCCGGACAGAACCTCGGCGGCGCGACCCGGCTGCAAGAAGGCATAGCCCTCGCCCTCGACGGGACGGAAGCGAACCTTCTCGATGCGCAGCTGAGCAAGCAGCTCCTCGACAATGCCCTTGCCAAAGAAGAAGCGCAGCTTACGGTACTTCATGTTCCAGGACTGCTCGCTCCACTGGCCCGAGAGCACGCCCGCCACGGACTTGGTCTCCTTGGGCAGGCTGGCGTTCTCGCGGCCATGGAACAGGCTGCCGACCTCGTACAGGTGCACGTTGGGCGTGCCGTGGGCCTCGTTGTAGGCCACAGACTGCAGCAGACCCGGCAGCAGCGAGCGGCGCATCTCGGTCTGCTCGGCCACCAGCGGGTTCATGAGAACCACGGGGCA
This sequence comes from Collinsella aerofaciens, assembly GCA_048227095.1. Taxonomy (GTDB): domain Bacteria; phylum Actinomycetota; class Coriobacteriia; order Coriobacteriales; family Coriobacteriaceae; genus Collinsella; species Collinsella aerofaciens_CF. The sequence goes on from DBFAHJ010000246.1 coordinate 2,722, forward strand.
GCCGCGGCCCTCGGTGGACATACCAATCTTCTCCAGGTCGCCCGGGGCGGCAAAGCCAAAGGTCGTGGTCTCGTTGAGGCCGCAGGCGCGCAGGATCTCGCCGACCTTACGGGTGAGCTTCTGCTCGCGGGTCAGGCCGCCGATGTGGTTCTTGGCAGCCGGGATGGTCGCCGTAACGCGGCCCATGCCCCATAGGCGCAGGACCTCCTCGATCAGGTCGATCTCACGCGGCAGGTCGGGACGGAAGCTCGGCGGGGTAACCATAAAGTCCTCGCCGTCGCGCTCGACGGTGCAGCCCAGACGGGTGAGCGAACGCTCGATAAAGTCGGGCTCGATGTCGGCACCGCAGATGGCATGCACGCGGGCCAGGCGCAGCTTGATGCTGTCGATGGTCTTGGGCGCGGGGAAAACGTCGACATAGCCGGGAGCAACCTCGCCGCCGGCGATCTGTTCGATGAGAGCGCAGGTAACGTTGGCGACGTCCACGCAGCCGGTCTCGTCAACCTGGCGCTCAAAGCGAATGGAGGCGTCGGAGATCAGCGACAGGTCGCGGCTGGTGTGCGAGGTGCGACCGGCGTTGAAGCAGGCGCTCTCGACCATCACATCGACGGTGTCGTCCTCGATCTCGGAATCCATACCGCCCATAACACCGGCCAGCGCCACGGGGCGCTCGCCGTCGGTGATGAGGCCCATGCCGGCGTCGAGCACGCGCTCCTCGCCGTCGAGCGTCGTGAACTTCTCATCCTGCTGGGCGGCGCGAACCACCACGCGACGCCTGCCCTCGCGCTCGGCAAAGGTGTCCAGGTCAAAGGCGTGCAGCGGCTGACCGGTGAGCATCATCACGTAGTTGGTGATGTCGACGATGTTGTTGTGCGGGCGCACGCCCAGGGCGTTGAGGCGCTTGACCATCCAGTCGGGCGACGGACCGACCTTGACGTTGCGCACGATGCGGGCGACGTAGCGGTCGCACAGGCCCTCGTCGGCGATCTCGACCGAAAGCTCGTCGTCGGTCGCGCGGCCGGTCTCGGCCTTGATGGCGGGCAGCTCAACGTGGAAATCGCGGTCGAAGATGGCGCCGGTCTCGCGGGCCATGCCGATCATGGACAGGCAGTCGGGACGGTTGGGC
>DBFAHJ010000247.1:0-3787 GCA_048227095.1 Collinsella aerofaciens
TCAAGCGAGCATGGTGCACAGCACGCATGCAGCAACAACGACTTCATCGACATCTCCTCACCCAAAAAAGCGCACGCCAAAGGACGTATCCTCGCAGGCGACAATGCGGCGGTCGCGCAAAATGGTCCGCACGTAATACCAATCGCCCACACAACCCGACAAATGCAAGCCGGCCGCCAGGTAGCACAGCAGCGGATAGCCCGAGAACGCAAATCCCAGGGCAAACGCCGCCGTCACAACAACCGTCGGCGCCAGGCAAACCGCCATGTACCGCCGGCGCGAATACACAACGCCCTCGGCGCAGGCATAGATCATCGCCGTCTCGCGATTCGCCCCAAAGGTCACCTTCGCGCCCGCAGGCGCCAGCAGCTTAAAAAACACACCGTGCACCAGCTCGTGCACGGCGAACGACGCCATTGAGATCGCAGCCAAGCCGACTATCCAGCCCACGACAGCCATCCAGCCGCCCGCGTCAGCCGCATCCAAGTCCGCAGGCCCACCCAGCAGCATAAACACCGGCACCAAGCACACGGCAAACACGCCGACTACGACCATCCCCCACACGAAGCAAGCGTGCAGAAAATCCTCGTCCTCAAACGCATGTATGTTGGAAATCTCATTCATAGCATCTTAGGATAGCGCCCCTGCCACGTACCCGTCCGCATGTGCGATAATGTCGAACGATATGCACGAATTGACCACCGCGTCGCCAAGCCTTGCGCCCGGCCGCGCTCTCACCATATGCGAAGGAGTCCCATGGCATCAAAATACTCCATGAACGACCGTCCCAGCTGGCCTCGCCGCGCCATCGTTACCGCCGGCGAGCCCTACGGCAACAAGGGCCTTCACTTTGGCCACGTCGGCGGCGTCTTTGTCCCGGCCGACTTCTTCGCCCGCTTCCTGCGCGACCGTCTGGGCCGCGAGAACGTCATCTTCACCTCGGGCACCGACTGCTACGGCTCGCCCATCATGGAGAGCTACCGCAAGCTCAAGGAGAACGAGGGCTACGACAAGTCCATTAACGAGTACGTCGAGTCCAATCACTCCCGCCAAGCAGCGACCCTCAACAACTACAACATCAGCTGCGATATCTACGGCGGCTCGGGCCTTGAGCCGGCTGGGCAGATTCACAACGAAGTGACCGCCGAGATTATCGAGCGCCTGCATGAGCAGGGCACCATCTCCAAGCGCTCCACGCTGCAGTTCTACGACGCCAAGGCCGGCACGTTCCTCAACGGCCGCCAAGTGATCGGCCGCTGCCCCATCCAGGGCTGCAAGTCCGAGAAGGCCTATGCCGACGAGTGCGACCTGGGTCACCAGTTTGAGCCCGAGGAGCTCATCGCACCCAAGAGCCAGCTCACCGGCGAGGTGCCCGAGCTGCGCCCGGTCGACAACCTCTACTTCGACCTGCCGGCCTACCTCGACTTTATGAAGACCTACACCGCCAAGCTCGCCCAGAACCCGCAGGTTCGTTCCGTGGTCTCCAAGACCATGGAGGAGTGGCTGCTGCCGGCCCAGCTCTATATCCAAAACAAGTTCCGCGAGGCCTTCGATGCCGTCGAGGACCAGCTGCCCGAGCACACCGTGCTGGAGCCCGAGGGAAACAAGAGCAGCTTTACCGTCACCTTCCCCAGCTGGAAGGAGCGCGACGACGCCCATGCGGTGCTCGCCAACGGCGGCGTGCGCTTCCGCAGCGGCAAAGCGCTCGTGCCTTTCCGCATCACCGGCAACATCGACTGGGGCGTTCCGGTGCCCCAGGTCGACGGCGTTTCCGACGTCACCTGCTGGTGCTGGCCAGAGAGCCTGTGGGCGCCCATCAGCTATACGCGTACCGTGCTCGCGCGCGATGCCAAGGCCGCCGGCGTGACCGAGGGCGTCGCCGCCCAGGATGCCGCCCTCATGGGCAAGCCCGCTGCCGACTCCACACAGGTGCCCGCGCCCACCTACCAGCACAGCTCGCTCGACTGGCGCGACTGGTGGTGCTCGGACGACGCACAGATCTACCAGTTTATCGGTCAGGACAACATCTACTTCTACTGCATCGCGCAGACCGCCATGTGGGAGGCCCTGGGCTGGGACCTCACGCAGAGCACCGTCAGCGCCTGCTACCACCTGCTCTACATGGGCAAAAAGGCCAGCTCGTCCTCGCAGACGCCTCCCCCGCCGGCAGACGACCTACTCAACCACTACACCTGCGAGCAGATGCGCGCGCACTGGCTGTCGCTCGGCCTGTCCGAAAAGCCGGTGAGCTTTAGCCCCAAGGCATACGACACGCGTGTGACCGGCAAGGACAAGGACGGCAACGAGGTGCGCGCCTGCGACGACAAGCGCGTTATCGATCCGGCCCTTAAGGAGAGCGCCCTTTTGACCGGCGTATTCAACCGTCTGGCCCGCAGCTGCTTCTACGGCGTCGCCGTCAAGGAAGGCGACGAGAGCCCCTATCGCAACGGCTGCATCCCCGCCGGTGCCGCCTCTGCCGCCGTGGTCGAGGCTGCCGAGCAGGCAGCTCTTGCCTTTGAGCAGGCCATGTACAAGTTCGAGACGCACCGCGCGCTTGCCGTGTGCGACGACTACCTGCGCGCCGCCAACAAGCGCTGGAGCGACGCCTCCAAGGCCGCCAACAAGCTCGAGGGCGACGAAGCAAACGCAGCGATGACGCAGGCCCTGGTTGATGCCTTTACCGAGCTGCGCGTGGCGACCGTCCTGATGCACGGTATCGTCCCGGCCGGCTGCGAACTCATCTGCGAGTACTTCGACGTCGATCCGGTCGCCTTCTTTAGCTGGGATAACATCTTTGCCTCCACGGACGAGTTCGTAGAGAGCCTGGGCGAGAAGCCCGGCGACCACCGCGTGAAGCCGCTGCCCCCGCGCTTCGACTTCTTCAGCAAGCACGAGAGCCAGTACTAAAGCACGCTAGTAGCAACGCGCCCGGGAATGATTATTCTGGGACGGGGATTAAAAAATCATTCCCGGGCGCCACAGTACAGTCTTTTTGTGACGGGAGTCATGGAATGATTATTTAATCCCCGTCCCAGAATAATCATTTAGGTGGAAGGAAAGACGGATGTCCAAGCAGCGTCGTCGTAAGCAGAAAAAGCAGGTTAAGCCCGAGCTCAAGCTCAGGCAGTTTGCCGCTACCGAGCTTTCCGACCAGCTTGCCGCCCTTCCCTGCGCCGCCGACCTGCCGCGCTTTATGGTCGACACGGTCGCCGGCGCCTATGCGCCCGCCGATGCCGAGCTCATGATCGAGGGCTTCGGCGCCGCGGCCACACGCCCGGTCACGCTGCGCGCCAACACGCTCAAGGCGACCGCCGAGGACATCGCTGCGGCGCTCGGTGCCGCCGGCATCGCCCACAACCCCGTCGCTTGGTATCCGGACGCCTTTATCCTGCCCGAGGCCCAGGTTTCCGACCTATGGGACCTCGACATCTACCGCGACGGCAAGATCTACCTACAGAGCCTGTCGTCCATGATGCCGCCTTTGGTGTTGGGCGCCCAGGCAGGCGAGGACATCCTGGACATGTGCGCAGCCCCTGGCGGCAAGACGACGCAGATCGCCGCCCTCACCCAGGGCCAGGCGCACCTCACGGCCTGCGAGATGAGCATTCCCCGCGCCGAAAAGCTTGAGTCCAACCTCCACCGCCAAGGTGCCAAAAACGTGCCCGTCATGCGCATCGACGCACGCGAGCTCGACGAGTTCTTCCGCTTTGACCGCATCCTGCTCGACGCTCCCTGCACCGGCACGGGCACCGTCATCAGTGGCAACGAGAAAAGCCTGCGCGGCCTC
>DBFAHJ010000248.1:0-4404 GCA_048227095.1 Collinsella aerofaciens
GGTGGGGCTTATCTGCTTTATGTTTGAGCTCGTCTATCCAGCAAGCCGCGCGCTGGCGCGCGAACAGGGCGATATCCACCGCCTGCTCGACGCGCCCTTTGGCATTACGCGGCCCTTTACCGACCCCGCCACGCAGGCAACTTGGAGCCGCCTAAAGGACGAGATGCGCGACTGGCTGGCGCGCGCCTAGCGCTCAAGCTGGGCCAGCAGCTCCTCGACGACCTCGACGGCGTCCCCAACAACCTTGTACTGGGCAGCACCGAAAATGGGGGCATCCGGGTCCTCGTTGATGGCGATGATGCACTCCGCCCCACCGATGCCGGCAAGATGTTGGATGGCGCCCGAAACACCGATACTCACGAGAAGCCTGGGCGAAACCGATACGCCCGTCTGGCCAATCTGGTGGCGATACTCCAGCCAACCCGCCTCCACGACGGGACGCGTGCAACCAAGCTCGGCACCCAGAGCCTCGGCGAGCCTTCGCATCAACGGCAGGTTTTTCTTGGAACCAATGCCGCGACCCACCACGACCAGGCGCTCGGCATTGGCGATCGAGGGCTGCTGTCCCCACTCCTCGGCGGGAATCGAGATTTCGACGCGGGCCTTAACGTCTTCTGCAAGCGCCACCTGGGTGATCGTGCCGGAGCGGCCGTAGTCGAAGTCGGGCGCCTTAAAGATGCCGGGACGCACTGTTGCCATCTGGGGACGGTGATGGGGGCAGACGATGGTGGCCATCAGGTTGCCGCCAAACGCCGGGCGCGTCTGCTGCAACAGACCCGTCTCCGTATCCATCGAAAGCACGGTGCAATCAGCCGTAAGGCCCGTCTGCAAGCGGACGGCAACGCCGGGCGCCAGCTCGCGACCAAAGGCGGTCGCGCCGTAGAGGATGGCCTCGGGCTTGCGCTCGGCTACCAGATCGCAGATCAGACGAGCATAGACTTCCGCGTCGTTTTGACGCAGACGCTCGTCGCGACAGGCCAGCACTTCGTCGGCGCCGGCGCAAACCAAATGCTCAAGCTCCTCGAGTGAACTCTCGGGGCTCACGCCGACTAGTGCCACCAAACGGCAGCCGCGGGCATCGGCAAGCTCGCGGCCCTTGCCCATGAGCTCATAGGCCACAGGGGCTACAGTGTCATGCTCGTCAGTCTGAACGAATACCCAAATATCTCGATACGCGTCGAGGTCCACCGTGCCGACGGCTTCATCGCGCTCGATCGAGATGGCGTTAACGGGACAGGCGTCGACGCAGCCGCCGCACAGGATGCAGCCGTCGGTTACGCGGGCGCAGCGGTTTGGCCGCTCACCCTCCACCACAATACCGCCCGAGGCGCAGGCACGAACGCAGCGACCGCAGCCGATGCAGGCTTCGCTATCGATAATCAGTCCGCTCATCTATGCCATCCCCTCGATAATCTTGGCAAGCTTTGCCGCCTGCTCGGTCGGTGTGCCCTCAACGGCTTCGCACGTTTGATCGCGGTCGGGCACAAACGAGCGCACGACCTGCGTCGGCGAGCCAGCAAGGCCGCAACGCGCGGGGTCGGCATGCACGTCGGCAGCGCTGACCACGCACACGTCCGCCTCCTCTGCCGCACGAATACCGGCAATGCTCGGCATGCGCAGCTGGCCAATCTCTTTGGCAGTTGTCATCGCGCAGGGCATCTCCAGATACACGGTCTCCTCGCCGGCATCGCATCCGTGAACGAGCGCCAGCGAACCGCACGTCGTAAAGCCCGCGCTCTGCACGCAGCTCACATCGGTCACGCAGGGAATCTCGAAGGCGCCGGCAAGCTCGGGACCAATCTGGGCCGTATCGCCGTCCACCGCCATCTTGCCGCAGATAAGCAGGTCGAAGTCCTCGTCGAACGCCTCGATACCGCATTTGAGGGCATACGTGGTCGCCAAGGTATCGGCACCTGCAAAGGCGCGATCGGTTAGCAGCAGCGCGTCGTCGGCGCCACGGGCGATGCAGTCGCGCAGCAGCGCTTCGGTCGCGGGAATACCCATCGACACCACCGTCACGCGCACATCCATGCCAAAGCCGATAAAGTCGTCCTTGAGCGCCAGCGCGCACTCCAGGGCACTCGCATCAAAGGGATTGATGACCGCCTGCTTGCCGTCGCGCACAATGGTATTGGTCTTGGGGTCCATCTTGACCTCGGTGCTTCCCGGCACCGCCTTGACGCACACCACCATATGGAAATCGCTCATCTTCACGCGCCCCCTTTCTGGACGAGTTCATCCAAGAGCTTCTCCGAAAACAGGTTGCCGCGACCCAGCTGTCCGGCAGGATCGAGCTGGAGCTTGAGCCGCGCCGATTCGACCATGGCCTCGTGGCCGTACATCGTCTCGAGAAAGCCCGCCTTGATCTTGCCGACGCCGTGCTCGGCGGAGACGGCGCCACCCATAGCCGTAACTTCGGAGGCCCACTGGGCAAACAACTCGCCGCCGCGGCGGTAATCCTGCGCATCGCGCGGCAGGATGTTCACATGCAGGTGGTTGTTGCCGATATGGCCCCACGCGGCGGACTCAAGACCGCTTTCGGCCAACGTGCGGCGATAGAGGGCAATCACATCGGCCAGGCGCGCGTTGGGCACCGACATGTCCGAGCCCAGCTTGGTGATGGTGGGGTCGGTGCGACGATGCTCGTCGATAAGCATGTTGACGCTCTCGGGCACCGCATGGCGGAAGAATCGCTGGCATTCGCGATCGACCTCGGTACGCGCGACCCACGTCGCATCATCGCTGCCGCCCGCAAGCTCCAATACCCACCCCAGGTGATACAGTTCTTCAGTCGCCTGGGCTTCATCATCGCAGTCGAGCTCCACGTAGACGCAGACCTTGGCCTCTTTGTCGAGCGCCGGCAGCGAAGAAAACGCCGTCGACTGCTCGCGCTGGCGGCGTAGGATATCCAGGGCGCCCGCATCGAAATACTCGATGGCGGCCGCGTGGGACAGGACGGGGCGCACGGAATCGGTGAAGGACACGGCCTTGTCTTCGCTATCGAAAAAGCAGCTCACACCCCAAACGACCGCCGGTGCCGGCTGCAGGGCAATCTCGAGCTCCGTAATGACGCCGAGCGTGCCGCAGGCGCCGATAAAGAGGTCGATGGCATCCATGTCGTCCGCAACAAAATAGCCCGAAGCATTTTTGGTCTTGGGCATGGTGTAGGCGGGAAGATCAAGCTCGAGCGTGCGGCCCTGCACCGTGACGAGCGAAAGGCGACGACCCTGCGCAAAAACCTCGCCGCGCTGAAGTTCGACCAGGTCGCCATCGGTCAGCGCGACATGAAGACCCGTGATGTGGGGGCGCATGGGACCGTAAGCGTAGCTACGTGCGCCAGAGGCGTTGCATGCCGCCATACCGCCCAAGCAGGCAGATGCCTCGGTGGGATCGGTGGGAAAGAACTGCTCGGGGGCAGCTTGGAACTCCTCGTATGTCCGAAGCGACGCCTGGTCCCAGCCGCCTGTCGGCAGCGCCTTTTTGACCAGCTGTTTGCGCAGCTCCGACAGTACGACGCCCGGTTCCACGCGCAGCAGAAACCGGCCCTCGTCATCGCAGCGAAGACCAAGGTAGCGATTCATGCGCGAGGTGTTGAGGATATGCCCGCCATGAGGCACGGCGCCGGCAGCGAGGCCCGTTCGGGCACCCTGGACAGTCACCGAAACACCGTCGGCATGGAGCTGCCGCAAGATAGCGCGCACCTCGTCTTCCGATGTCGGAAACGAAATGCTCGAAGCCTCGCCCGACGAGCGAGACTCGTCGCGACCGTATTCCTCGAACTCATCGGTGAAGGGTTTGATGGTTGCAGACATGCAGACTCCCCTTTAGCTAACTACAGTGTTTGCAGGGAGATGTTACCGCATCGTTTCGTTGACGTGTTCGAGACCGCCTCCATAATTGAGGTTTTTTACGCGCATGCAATTCGGCGAACGGCCGAGTTTCCTCGGCAGGCGATGCTTTTGACACATATCGTTCCGCCGCCAGCGATCGAAAAATGTCGCTCGAAAAAAGTTGAAGTATTTTTTACCGCCCTTTACCTGCGGGGATGTCAATCCGTCAAGCATTTGGTCAGCTTTTGGTCAAGTTGCGGCTGATACGGTCGGCATCGACAGCCAAAGCCGATAGAAGTTTTGGCCCAAGAGCAGGGAGGTTCCCATGGCATATTACTGGCCCCAGTACGGCATCGCCATCGAGGTCGACGACGACCCTTATCTCTTACCCTTCGATGAAGAGGCATTCCCCGATACGGCGGTCTACCACGTCACCACCGATGTGATCTGCGACCCCGAGTCGTTCTCGGCGCTCGCCCACCACATCGCGCATATCCACGACATCGAGCTCCCTCCCGACTTCGACGAGCTTGTCTACTCACGCCGCCTGATGCTTCACATGCTCTTTGGAGCG
>DBFAHJ010000249.1:0-5532 GCA_048227095.1 Collinsella aerofaciens
CCTTTCGTTCACCCTGCCGCGCAACGGCATCGTGGGCGTCATCGGCCCCAACGGCGTCGGTAAGACCACGCTGTTCAAGACGATTGTGGGTCTGGAGCCGCTGACTTCGGGCGAGCTCGAGGTGGGCGAGACCGTCAAGATTTCTTACGTCGACCAGAACCGTTCCGGCATCGACCCCGATAAGAACCTGTGGGAGGTCGTCTCGGACGGCCTGGACCACATGATGGTCGGCGAGACCGAGGTTCCGAGCCGCGCTTATGTGGCGAGCTTTGGCTTTAAGGGCCAGGACCAGCAGAAGCGCGCTGGCGTGCTCTCCGGCGGCGAGCGCAACCGTCTGAACTTGGCGCTTACGCTCAAGCAGGGCGGCAACCTGCTGCTCCTCGACGAGCCCACGAACGACCTCGACGTCGAGACGCTGTCTTCGCTCGAAGCGGCGCTGCTCGAGTTCCCGGGCTGCTCGGTGGTCATTAGCCACGATCGTATGTTCCTGGACCGCGTCGCCACGCACATTCTGGCGTGGGAGGGCACCGACGAGAATCCGGGCAACTGGTATTGGTTCGAGGGCAATTTCGAGGCCTATCAGGCCAACCGTATCGAGCGCCTGGGCGAGGACGCAGCCCAGCCGCATCGTATTCACCGCAAGCTGACGCGCGATTAGTCGAGCTCAGGTGACCTAACGAGAAAGGGACGATAACCTTGAGGGTTATCGTCCCTTTTTGTTACTTGGTAGAAGGCTCGACTTTATCGATGGTCCAGGCGGCTCCGAGACCGCCGGTGGTGTTGCGGCGGATGCGCACGGTGACTTCGTGGCGCTCGCCGGCCTGCGTATAGCGCAGGGGGAAGCTTGCGCGGTTTCGCGCGGCCTCGATGGTACCGCGCTCGCGGGCGATCCAGTAGTACTCGCCGACGATGCCGAGCGTGTCAGCGCCGTAGGGGAGATAGGTCGACAGCTGGTGCAGAAGCGGGCCGGGGCAGAAGACCTCGGTTGCGAAATCGACGGGGAAGTCCTCGGGGATGGCGGGCGCTGCAGGCGCGGGGGTTGGGGCCGCTGCGGGTACCGAAGCCGGTGCCGGTGCGGGAATTTGGTCGCAAGCAGAGGTGGGCACGGATTCGATGACGGGTGCGGGCTCCGGCGTCGTTTTCGGCTTGATCGTGGAATCTGCAGGCTTCACGGCGGCGGGCGCGCCTGCAGCTGCAGTTTCAACCTCAACCTGCGTCGCGTTCTCGTTCTCGACGCTCGGCTTTGCCTCGATGGGCGTGGATGCCATGGTGGTGATGCCGGCGTTTGCGTTCTCGGGGTCATAGACGACCGTAAGCGAGATGGCAGGCTGCGGCGTCTCGGGCTCTGGCGCCGACTCGGTAGCGCCTTGATCGGCGGGCTCGTCGGACTGATCGTCCTCGGCCTCGTTGCCAAAGACATCGCCGTTTTGGAACGCAGGCGTCTCGGGTTGGTTAGCGGCTACTTCGGTTGTCGACTTGGGAGCCTCGTTGAGCTCCGCAGTGGCTTCCTGCTCGGATATGACTTCGGGATCGGTCGTGGCGGCGGTTTCGGTTTCGGCTTCTGCTGTTACCTCAATAGTGACTTCGAGCTCGGGCTCGGGCTCAGGCGCAGCTTCAACTACGGGTTCGGGACGCTTAACGTGCTTGGGGCGCACGGCCTTGAGGTCCTTCTCGCCGCGCTTTTTCTTTTTGTAGGACTGCTTGGCTCCCTTGGTTGCCTTGGGCTTGTCCTCGCCCTTGGCAAGGGCGGCATCCCAGGCCTCGTTGGCGATGACGGTGGCATACAGGCGACCGCCCTTAAAGACGGTCAGCTTGATGCAGTCATCGAGCTCCTCGAGCAGCTCGCGCGTGGACTCGAAGCCCAGGTCATAAGCGGTCATGTCGCCGGCGGCGAGCGCCTCCTCGACCTGCGTCATAAACGTTTGCTTGCCGCATCCGATTGCATCGCGTAGCAGGCGATACAGATAGATGTGGTTGCCCAGCGAAAGCGTGGGCCTAACTATTGTCTTGCTCATGGCAAATCTCCTCTTTACACACCAAAGCATCTTACCATCGCATGGTGTTCGCCATGGCGGCGCCCAAGGCAAACGGGCGCGAACCGCTTTCGATTCGCGCCCGTTGTACAGGTCGGTTATCTATGAGAGGCAAACGTGCTTAGTTGCCCGATGCCGTGCCTTGGCTCGAGTTGTCAGATGCCGTGCCGGAAGCGGTTCCGCTCGAGCTGTTGGTGTTGTTACTGTCTGCCGTGCCCGTTCCCGACGTGGTGTCGCTCGTCTGGCCTCCCGTGTTCGGCTGTGAACCGTCAGTCGTTTGGCTTGAGTCGGTCGTGCCGGACGGCGTGCCACTGTTGGCCGTAGAGGAATCGGTGCCCTGCGATTGGTTTTGGGTGTTCGAGGACGAATTGGCAGAGGTAGGACTGTCTTGCGTGTCGTCCGTCTGTGCCTGCTGATCCTGCGGCTGAGTGTTGCCATTTGCATCGCTCTCGGTCGTGCGCGACGACAGGATTGGCTCGGGACGCTCGCCCAGACCCTCACCGGCAGTGGTGATAAGGATGGCGCCGGCGCAGGCGATGACCGCGACGATGGCGATGGCGATCGAGAAGACGATGACCTTCTTTTGTGTCTGGCTGCGCTCTGCCGCCGCCTTGGCGCGCAGACTGTTGGGGGCGACGCGCGCCGTGGTCGCGCGTCCCGCAACCTGGCGCATCTCCTGCGTGGTCGCGGCGCCACCTAGGTGCTCCTCGACATCGGGCTCAACGGGCTCGTAGGCGCCGGCAGGGTAGTCGACAGCGGCATGCGTGCCCTTGATTGCTTCGGCGCTGGCGGAGATAAAGTGGCGATAGACCTGCGAGGACACAACAGTGATGACTGAGCTCACAGCGGCACCAATCACCGAGCCGGCAATGCCGATCTTTGAAGCAAGCGCCACGCTCGTGGCGGCAGCTGCGGCGCCGGCGATGATCTGGGGAATGGAAATGTCGTCGAACAGGCCCTTTTTGGGCGCGATGGCCATGGTCTGTCCAATGGAATGGTTCTCGTGTACGCCGTTGTTGAGCGATGCCGGCGTCATGACGCGCGTGCGCGGCGCGTCGGTGTACTTGGTTGTCATACGGGGTCCTCCCGGTGTAAATCTGCTTCGTTTCGTGTAGCCATCAGGGTACCCACCAGATGTGAATCGTACGTGACATTTAACAGATACCATCAACTCATCAATTGCTCACCAAGTTGGTGGGATGCGGTTCCACCCGGCGGTTGAACTACAATAGGACTTGCTAATTGTTGTGAATGGCGTCTACGCACGGGAGCATTCTTATGAATCTTCACCTTTCTCAGTCTGATGGCTTTTTGCGTGTGGCGGCGGCGTCGCCGCGGATTCGCGTGGCCGATGTCGAGGGCAATGCCGAGGTTGCGCTGGCGGCTGTTCGCGAGGCTGCCGAGCGCGGCGTTCGCGCGCTGGTGCTGCCCGAGCTTAACTTGTGCGGCTATACCGCGGCCGACCTGTTTCATAACCGCACGCTGCTGCATGCCTGCGAGACCGCACTGGCACATATTCTCGATGAAACCCGCGAGCTGCCGATTGTCTTTACCATTGGTCTTCCCGTTGCAGTTGCCGAGAATATCTACAACTGCGCCGCCGTGTGCTGCGCGGGCGAGCTTTTGGGCCTCACGGCCAAGAAGTATCTGCCCAACTATGGCGAGTTCTATGAGCGTCGCTGGTTTGCTCCGTCGCCTGCGGATCCCGTGTGGGTTGAATTTGCCGGTCAGGGTCCGGTTCCGCTGGGTTCGGGGCTTGTCTACCGCTGCTGTGATGAGGGTGCCGAGGATATGGTGCTGGGCGTTGAAGTCTGCGAGGACCTGTGGGTGCCGGCGCCCCCTTCGACCGAGATGGCGCTTGCCGGTGCGACGGTGATTCTCAACCCGTCGGCCTCGGACGAGATTATCGGTAAGGCAGATTACCGCCGCAGCCTTATCTCCAATCAGAGCGCGCGCCTGTACTGCGCCTATGCCTACGCGGACGCGAGCGAGGGCGAGTCCACGACCGACATGGTCTTTGCGGGTGAGAACCTCGTCTACGAAAACGGCTCCAAGCTCGCCGCGACCAAACTGCTTACCTGCGATATGGCCATCGCCGACGTTGACCTTGACCGCCTGGTTGCCGAGCGCCGTCGCTCGACGACGTGGACGCGCACCGACGATGCGCCGGAATCCGCGACCGTTGAGTTTTCGTTTGAGGGCGTACTGGCCGAAGAACCTGTCCTGCGCGATGCGCTCGACATCGACCGAGTCTTCCCCCGCGCGCCCTTTGTGCCGGCCGACCATGGCGACCTGGCCGAGCGTTGCGAGACTATCCTCGACCTGCAGACCGCCGGCCTCAAGACTCGCCTGGCCCATACGGGCACCAAGGCGGCTGTCATCGGTCTTTCAGGCGGCCTGGACTCCACGCTGGCGCTGCTCGTGACGGTTCGCGCCTTCGATGCACTGGGCCTGCCGCGCACCGGTATCACGGCCGTGTCCATGCCCGGCTTTGGCACGACGCACCGCACCAAGTCCAATGCCGAGTCGCTCGCTCGCGACCTAGGCGTGAGCTTTCGCGAGGTCTCGATCCATGCTGCCGTGGAGCAGCACTTTAAGGATATCGAGCATGATCCGACCGTGCAGGACGTGACCTACGAGAACAGCCAGGCGCGCGAGCGTACGCAGATTCTGATGGATTTGGCCAACCAGGCTGGCGGTTTTGTCATTGGCACGGGCGACCTGTCGGAGCTGGCGCTCGGCTGGGCTACCTATAACGGCGACCACATGAGCATGTACGCCGTCAACGCGAGCGTGCCCAAGACGCTTGTGCGCCATCTGGTACGCTATGCCGCCGATGTCTTTGGCGGGCGCATTGCCGAGGTCTTGCTCGATATCCTCGATACGCCGGTGTCCCCCGAGCTTCTGCCTCCCACGGGCGACGGCGAGATTGCGCAGAAGACCGAGGATTTGGTGGGCCCGTACGAGTTGCACGACTACTTCCTCTACTACCTGCTGCGTTTTGGCTTTGAGCCGGGCAAGATCTACCGCATGGCGCTCAAGAGCTTCGAGGGCGTCTACGACGCCAAGACCGTCCACACGTGGCTACGTACGTTCTACCGTCGCTTCTTTGCCCAGCAGTTTAAGCGCAGCTGCCTGCCCGATGGTCCCAAGGTGGGCTCGGTGACGCTCAGCCCGCGCGGTGATTGGCGTATGCCGAGTGACGCCAGCTCGCGTCTGTGGCTTGCGCAGATCGACGCGCTCGATGCAGTTGACTAAGGTTGGCTAAATTGAACCAATACGGGGGTTGCAAGCGTTACACTTTTGCAATCTGATGGCCCGTATCGCGCGGCGCTCTTGTCAGAGCGCCGCGTTTTTCATATCGAAAGGTGGCACCATGCAGGCATCGCAGCGTCTCGACCGCTTTGGCGCGGAGGTCTTCGCCTCGCTCAACAACAAGCTTCTCGCGCTGAAGGCTCAGGGCAAGACCATTTACAACATGAGCGTGGGCACGCCCGAC
>DBFAHJ010000250.1:0-14195 GCA_048227095.1 Collinsella aerofaciens
GCAGGACCAGTTCTCCTGGACCAACGGCTATAACAAACGTTACGGCCTGTTCTACATCGACTTTGAGACCCAGAAGCGCTATCCCAAGGCGAGCGCGTACTGGTACAAGAACGTCGCGGAGACCGGCCTGCTCATGGCCTAGTTTCCGCCGCATACCCCTGTCGGCCGCATGCGAATCCCTCCACGGGTTCGCATGCGGCCTTTTTGTTTTCGCGCGGGTCGGCAGCCGTTTGTCTAAATCTGTAACATCAAGTCGAGTTTTTTGCCTCTACCTGTTACAAATCAAGACAAACGGGAATCACTCTGCCGAAACGTCTCAATCTGTAACAGATATCTGCTCAAATCGAGTCTAGGTGTTACAGATTGAGTTTTTGATTTGGGAGGTTGAGGATGGGGGATCGCGTGCCGAAAGCATGGTCCCCGGATAAAAAAGCTCGCCGGCCAGGCCGAAGACATGGCCCACATCAAGGCAGACCTTTGCCCCTGCTCGCCCGAGCAAAAAGTCATGCCCCTCGATGCGCTCTGCCAGTCCGGCACCGAGACCCCGCAATGGCGGTGGGATGTGCTGGTCGGAGAGGGCGACCCGCTCTACTGCAAGTCCCGAGAGATCTAAGTATCCGCTGCAAGGTATAAGAACGAATTGGAGCCCTGGTACATACCGGGGCTCCTCGTGGTAGTGGCTGTCTAATGAATCTGGTGGCTAGGCCTCTTCGCCGCCACTGGATTCAGTTACCGTTTCCTCCTCACTATGTTGCGTCTCTCTCGTAGCCTCATCAACTTCTGTTGACGAATGTGCCTCTTCGTATACTTCGATGTTCGCCTTGAGCATGGTTGCACTCTGTTCAGCAAGAGCGATCTTCCTCTGGTGCTTGTCGTAGGCATACAGTCCGATTCCACCTGCGACTAGCGTGGCTACAGAACCGATTACTCCACCCTGGATTCTTCCAACGGAAATCCCGCCCGCTCTGATATTGCTGATCAGCGCCTGAGGCCCACCGAGCTCTTTCGCCAGATGCGACAATTGCGCATAGTCCCAAGTCGTCATTGCCTTTTCCTCACTTTCTTTCACTTCAGCACCGCTTCCACTGGGGTGCTCACTTTCGACAGTGCTATCATGCCATCGGTAAATAAGACGGTATATGTCCTATAATTGTCTTATCTGTTGTTAATGAGGAATGATTAAGACAATGTACGTCCGCAAAGATCGCCCTAAGGACATTTTTCCAAAGAGACTCAGCGGTTTGATGGAAAGCTATGAAATAGAAAAGGGGCGCAGAGGCATTAGCAATATCGGCCTTGCGCGTCTGCTCTATCAAAAGCGTAACGGTGCCGATGATGCCTCGCTAGCCGATGACCGCTATGCAGTGGAAAGGGAGAACGGCCGCAAGGCGATTGCGAGAAAGATCAGCCGATTTCGAAAAGGAGATCAGTTTCCTCAATGGGATGACCTCGTAGATCTGGCTGACATATTCGGAAAGCCAGTAGGTTTTCTCATCGGGGAGACCGATTGTGATACGTACGAGCTCCAAGATATTGCTGACTTCCTTGGTCTCAGCGGCGAGGCTGTTCTGTCCATCGAGCGTATGACGAGAAAAGTTAGTGCGGAGTGGCTTCCGGAACAGTCTGGCGGCAACGGCGGAGACCATGAGGAATGGGAAAAATACCTCGTGAATGATATGGTCGCGAAGGCGAATGCCGAGCCAGAAGCTTGCAGGGCAGTGCTCAATCGAATGCTGACCGCAGCAGCGTTTAAAGACCTTGTGCTCTGCCTGTCTGAGGTCGGCGATGCCCAATACAATCTGCTTATGGAACGCATTGCAAGTGCGGAAATAGAACTGAGAGACGCAGACGTACTCAGTGACAACCACCCAGACTCCATCATGGGGCAAATGGCGGCAAAATCCCGATTCAGGGATGCTGCAACACGCCTGCAGGAAGCGGAAAATGCGGTGAGGTCCAGCAGGTATGCAGCTTATGAATGCCATGTCCGCATCGTTGATGAAATGTTCTCGGATATTACCCAGACTGACGCAAATACCGTAGCCAAAGAGCATGTCAAGCAGAGACAGTCAGGTAACCAGGCGTAGCCGTCGTATCGATACGGAAGTGGGTATAAACCGTCCTGCTGCTTGCATACGTGGTTCCGTTGCCGCCCGTCAGCTTGTAGCAGTTATAGAAGCACTGCGAGTCCGAAACCCCGCTCGAAGGCAGCGCCCAGGTGGCGTCGGCGTAGATCGTCACCAGCGACGAGCACCCCGAGAAGCAGTAGGTCAGGTCGGTGAGCGCAGACGGGTCGAAGCCTCGGAAGTCCAGCTCGGCGGGCGACGAGCGCGAAGCGAACGCGAACCGCACGACTTGACACCTGCGAGGTTGCCCAAACCGGAGACCACCTCCAGCGCCGTGCATAAGTAGAAGAGGTGGGTCAGGTTCATGGTTGCGAACGTCGCCATGTCTGCCGCGAAGGCGATGCGCTCATCGGCCGCCTGGCCTTCACCTGCTGGATTTCGTCGCGCAGGGCGTCCGCCACCTCGGCGCTCTTGGCAGCCTCGGCCACTTGCCCCTCAAGCTCCTTGATGCGAGCCTCCTGCTTGGCGAGAAGCGCCTGGTAGCCCCTCTCCGAGTCCACTGCCTGCGGCTCTTCCGCCTGCGCGACCCCTTCTTGGCCGCCCGCCTGCGCTGCGACCTCTTCCTCGTCGTCGATGCTATGGTCGTCTCCGTCCATGTCGGCCTGCCTTTCGATTGACATAGGCCAGCACAAACGAACCGTCCCTTAACCATGCAAATAGGCTAAAGGTCGGTCACAAAGTGAGGTCATCCAGTCCGTTCGGCAGTTTGTGACCATTAGCAAGAATTAGAGGCAACGCAACGAGCGAACGCTCGATAATGGTCTAGAATATTGGACTTGACATTTGGGAGGCAAGATGGAGACTGTGAACCTTATCCTTGGAATTATCGCGTCTATCGCATCCATCGCCGCCGCCGTCATCTCGCTCCAAAACAAGCAAGAGATCAAGTCAATCAAAAAGAGTCTAAGCGACAACTCGCAGACCGCTACAGGTAAAGTTGCCACAAACGTCGTAGGCAGCAACAACTCGGCGAACATCCATGCTTCGCGATAAGCCAACGCAGACAAGCCAGAGCGCAATTGGAAAGGTCGCCACGAACATAACCGGCGACTCCAATAGCTATGACTCACATGACATAAACATCTACCAGCCCGTCTCGTCTGGCCCGCACCGGCCGCTTACAAAGACGCTCATGTATAAACTCCTGCAAATCATGATTTCGTCGACTGAGCCAACGGGCGAAGATTTCCCCCTTACGCCTCCGCCTCCTATAGAGAAGAAGGTGATTTACAACCACGCACCGCGTTACCTAAACATCATCAACGAGTATTCTGAGAACTACGCTCGTCTCGACAGCGTGATCAAGGAATTCCCCGACAGCGAAGCCATCATCCAAAGGCTGAACAAGATGTTTGTCAATGTGGCAGACGTTCACGATGACGGCAAGCTGTGCGTAGGAAACGGCGATGCACAGCTCAAGCTCATCGAGAACGAGATCTATAACATGATTGTGAATGACGCAAGCTTTCAGGCTGACGAGGTCCCCGAAGAAATCATCAACCAGTTCTGCGTTGCGTTGATTGCCGTTGCCGTGGCAAAATGCAGAGTCCTTCTGAGGCCAGGTGATGACGATGCTGCTGCTTGATCGCAATAATGAGCCGACGAGCACGGTCTATTACATCGCTGCCGCCTTGGATGGCTACATCGACCAGAACCCAGGCTTGGACGCCGGTCAACTCTATGAGGTAACGGCGAACACTCTGGTCAAGAAAGAAGTGAGCTACGACTTCTTTGTCATGGCTTTGGACTTTCTCTTCCTCCTCGGACGCGTGTCAATAGACGAGAAGGGAGGGCTACATGTTCATCAAGTCGCTTAGAATTCGCAAGACAACAACTGACGAAATAGTTCGCGAGGTCTTATTCCACAAGGGTGCCAACCTCATCGTCGATACCGAGGACTCCGAATCGCACAATCGCGTTGGAAAAACAACCTTCCTCAAGCTCATTGATATCGCAATGGGCGCCAAGGACAGGAAGCTCATTTACACAGACGCCGACACGGGCACGGTGACCGAGGAGCTACGCGATTTCATCGTCACAAACAAGATCGCCGTCGACATGACACTGACATCGGATTTTCCCGATGGCGATGACGTGATTCTCACAATCGACCTCTTCCCGAATGGAAGGTACTACATAGACGGCGAAAAGATGGGGCAGAAAGCTTACCAGCAACGACTCAATGTCTTGCTTTTCGGGAACGAAGCGAATGTGCCCACGTTTCGCCAATTGATCAATTCATTTGTCCGCGTGTCCGTAGGCGGGGATGATAATTCCTTCCTCAAAACCGTTCCCAGCGGCAGCACATCCATCTACCGGAGTGTCTACAACGCTCTGTTCGGCATCTCAGATCCGGCGCTCGACAAAAAGCGTGACGACCTCAACAAGGACTTGAACAAGACGCGTGAGTCCATCAAACGCTATAAGAAAGTCCAGAACGTCGATACGGTCAGCGAGCAGCAGCAGATACTTGCAGGGCTCGAAGCCGAGCATGAAGAAGTCCAGTGCAAGCTCAACAGCATCATCGACGCCGATGTCTACAGGGCCAACCGCGATGAAATCGCGGCTACACGCACCCGATACGCATCTCCGACACTGCAACTCTCAGACATAGACTACAGGCTGCAACGAAATGAAGAGGCCCTGCAGACTGCTATGCAAGAGCGCGGTAGACAAGCCGACGTTAATTTGAGCAGACGGTTTTTCGAGGAAGTCTGTTCGATGATCCCGATGGTGAATGCAACTTTCGAAGAGATGGTCGCATTCAACAACCAGCTCTGCGACAACAAGATTGCCTATTTCGCGAGTGTGGCAGAAAAACTGAAGGCCGAGCGTGCATCTGTGCAACGTGAAATCAGCCAACTGTCATCGCAGAACAGCCAATTCATGTCATTGGTGGAGCAAGACCTCATCGATGAGTACGAGTCGCTTCAGGCACGCCTAGTTGAGCTTTCGAGCAGTATCGGCAAATGCCGAGAAGTAATAGATACGCTCAACAGCTTTGAGGTAGAACAGACCAGCATTGAGGGAAAAATCGCATCGCTTGGCTCGTCTGATGATGGCGACGAGCCGCAATCCAACGATTTTGCTGCAATGATGCTTGCGTTTAACGCATTCTTCACTCCGCTTGCCAGGGAGTTCAACAACGAATCGCCGC
Organism: Collinsella aerofaciens; assembly: GCA_048227095.1. Lineage (GTDB taxonomy): Bacteria > Actinomycetota > Coriobacteriia > Coriobacteriales > Coriobacteriaceae > Collinsella > Collinsella aerofaciens_CF. The sequence continues at coordinate 5,284 of DBFAHJ010000250.1, forward strand.
TGCTCGTTTACTATGAAGAGTCGAACAAGTTCCCCGTTGCAATACGTGATACCGCTGGCTCCAGCACGGGCACACGCAAGTCACTCATCGCCGCATTTGATTTAGCGTATCAGCAGTTTGCAGAATCAAAGGGCATCAAGACTCCGCGCTTCATAGTGCATGACGTCCTTGAAAACATCGAGGGTAAGGTGTTGCGTGACATAATCGCACGCGCCAGCACAATCAACTGCCAGTACATAGTCGCAGTCCTTAAGGAGAAGCTCGATTCGTCGCTGATACCAGCCGAGGAGCAGGGTAAACTGCAAATCCTGCAGCTTTCGATTGACGATATGCTTTTCACGCGTGGCAAAGGTGTTGCGTCGTAGGAGTGACCTGTACTCTCCTACTCCCGTATCCCCACCGAGAACTCCCCGCCGAAGTTGTTCACCTCGAACCGCTCGTCAGCCACAAGTCCCTCCTTGCTCACACGGCACGCGAACGGAAACAACTCGGCCACGTCCTGCAGTTCCAGGAACGTCCGGTAACTCGACCGGTTTACCAGCATGTCGGCAAAGACCAAAAACCGCGTAAGCTCGTCATTCAGTTCGATGGGCTCTGCAATCACGTAGTGCCCCCGCCTCACGCGCCGGACAACGCCGAACTGATTGAGCGATGCCACAATCTTTTCGGAGCCCTTCAGGATGGTCATGCGCTTGCGCGCCGCCTCAACGCTCTTATTGTCCCGGCCTAGTCAAGTACCCGTTGCCTCTCCTCGACCATCTCGCAGAAGCCTCCCACATCCATGAGCCATTCTTGCTGTGAAGGCGTGTAGGTGGGGAAAAGCTGGGAGGGGATGACGAGCTGGAGCTTGCTGTCACGCATGGCGTTCGTGTAGTCCACGCTCACGGCGGGCTCCAGCGTGATAAGGTGCTTACGCTCGATGCGGTTCGCCTCCTCGAGCACCTGCCTCCAGCGCTCCTTGATGGTCGTCTTCGCACCGAGCATCGTAAGGCTCGAGGAGGGGAACCCCTCATCCCGGTAGCACTCGATTGACGGAAAAATGAAGTCCGGCTTCGACTTTCCCTCGGTGTAGGGCTGTGCGGAGTATCGGATTCCCCTACCCTTGAACAGGAACTCAAGCTGGTGCTCGAACGCTGTGCCCGCGCGGGACTTCCTGCGCTGGAAGGTCGACATGGTGGTCTTCAGAATGCCGTCGACGTCGAGCTGGCCGTTCAAATAGGGCGCAAGGTCTCTCTCAAGCAGATGGCGCTCAAACACCTTGAACAGCAATTCCTCGCGCTCGTAGCACGCGAGCAGGCTTCGATCGGGGTCATCCGCCCAGTCGAGACCTTCAAGGGTTGAGATGGAGTACTCCGTAAAGTCGATGCCCTTCGGAAACGTATGTCCAAACCTCTTGACCATATCGTCCAAGTAGATATCCGCGCTCAAGGGAGCGCGCGTCTCGATACCAATCATGCCGAGGATGCGCGAGGCCACCGCACCGATACGGTTGCGCTCGCCCTTTGATACGGCATAGCCCGAGCGGTCGGGCTCCTCGAAGCCGAACAGCCACCTCAGCTGCGACTCGATGGTCGAGCCTTTTTTAGCGAAGATGATGAGCAGCCCGAGGTCATCGGAGTTGGCGACCACCATGAGGTCGCCAGCGGATGCCTGCCTGATGGCGGGGTTGTCCTTGTAGTAGAGACGGTACTCGGTTCTCGTGGGATGTTTGCGGCGCGCATCGTACCAAGTCACGGTCCCGTCGCACATCTCCGGCTCCGCCTCGTCGCACATGTAGGCGAACGTGGTGCGGATGTCGCGGATGTCGTCGTCACCGAACAGCGACCTCAGCGGCAGCGTGCCGTTGAACTCGTGCTGATTACTCCTACCTGCGTCGATATCGACGTCCGCGAGGGTCTTCGAGACCGCGCCGTCGAAGTAGCTGCTAAGCGCCCCGTAATCCATCCTGACACGCTCCCATCATGAGCTTGGCCACCGACCGTATTACAGGGACCGTCACCGAATTGCCGAACTGGCGGTAGGCCTGTGTGTCGGAGACCGGGATTATGAACCGGTCGGGAAATCCCTGCAAGCGCGCGCACTCTCTAGGGGTCAGCTTACGGGGGTTCTCGCCCTCGCCGCGCGAGACCAAGATCTCACTACCGTCCTTATGATAGCGTGCGGAGAGCGTCCTCGTGGTGTCCGATGGAGTGATAAGACCGTAGCCGAACCCGTTGCCGGCGGCCTCGTGCTTGGCCTTGTATGCTTTCAAATATGACCACAGCTTGTCGGAGAGCACGTACCTCGCGTCCGCATCCTCCTCCAGAATCTCCGCGGCTTTCTGACCACTGTTCGGGCAGTCGAGGTCGTCCCAAGAGAACTCCACATCGTCGCGAAAGCCAACAATGTAGATGCGCTCGCGGTGCTGGCATGTCCAACCCTTGGAGTCCAGAACCTTGTAGTGAACGTGGTAACCGAGCTCGTCCTGGAGGACCTGCATGATGACGTCGAACGTTCTGCCCCTGTCGTGACTGATCAGATTCTTCACGTTCTCGAGCAGGAACGCCTTCGGGCGCTTCTCGTTCAGGATGCGTGCAACCTCGAAGAAGAGCGTGCCCTGCGTCTTGTCTTCGAAGCCCGTAGCGCGACCAAGGGAGCGCTTCTTGGACACACCCGCAAGCGAGAACGGCTGGCATGGAAAGCCAGCGAGCAGCACGTCGAAGTCGGGGATGTCTGAAGCGGCGACCTCACGGATGTCCCCCGCCGGGGTTTCGCCGTAGTTCATGCGGTAGGTCTTCTGCGCAAACTTATCCCACTCGCAGGAGAAGACGCACCTGCCGCCCAGCTCCTGGAACGGCATGCGGATCCCGCCGATGCCCGCGAACAGGTCGATGAAGGTGAAGGCAGGCTTCCCCTCCCCTGCGGGTGCAAAGGGGGCGCGATGGCCGAGGGTGGAGATGTACTTCGACTCGGCTGCGGTGGGCCTTGTTTCGCCTGCCTCCCAGCGGCGCACCGTTCGCTCGCCGTTGGGGCCCATGCCTAGGGCAGCGGCGAATTCCTTCTGAGTCAAGCCGAGCTCCTGTCTCTTGGCCTTTACCTCATCTGCTGATAATTGCATGACGCACCTTCTGGATAGATAACAGGACAATATGTCCTCATTTTGCCACAGGGATGAAGAGATAAACTCGTCAGAATAGCAACCTTGCCCCAAACCATGGGTTTCTCACGTCTCCCACATCCGACAATCCATGTACCACTCAAACCGCGAAGACCCATCTAACCACCGCTGCGTTCTATACGATAGTCGTTCGCCAGGACATTTTTCTGCCGCCGCAGTCATTAGTCCAAGTGAAAAGCGGCAAGCCGAGAACCTCACGCCTCTCCATCATCAATCATTCCATTTCACAAATGACGCAGCGGCGCAATTAGCAACGCGGAGCATGGAACCATGCTATACCCGTCCAAACGATATTGTCCGCGCCCAACAGCTATCAATCAATTTACCTTGGCCTGCTGGCGCAGAGAGTGCAGCCAAGCCTCATGATCATCGTAACAATAAAGAACATGGGATCGCGAGGATTTGCCGAGGCGAATGTACTCCGGCCCCTTACTAGGACAGCGCCAATTTGCAAGGGTCTTCGCGCTTACGCCAATCAACTTTGCTGCCTCTTCACTCGAAAACGCAAGCGGGCGTACGGATTCAACAGCGCATGTCACGCCGTTTGCTCCACCCATAAAGACCCTCAGACTCTCCGATCACACCCACCCGTTACAGATTGAGACAATTTGACGGTACCGAATTCTTGTCAAGGCGTGGTACAATTGTGTCCCAACGCAAAGGAGGTACCTATGCCCACCTGTGTGCCCGTCCGAGACATGAAGGACACCGCTGCATTTACCGCGCTTGTTGAGTCCGAGCGCGACGTCACCGTAACTAAGAACGGCTATGAGGCCATGCACTGCATCAGCAGCGACCAGTATCGTCTCATGCAAGACGAAATCGCCAAAGCCAAGCTGCTGTCTCGTATGATGTTGGCAGAAGACGAGATATCGCAAGGCGACTACAGCGACTACGACTCCTTCGCGACCGCGATACGAGACAAATATGGCCTATAACGTCGTAATACTCGAAAGCGCACAATATGAATACGAGGCTATTGTCAGATACCTTGCTCAAATCCTTATGAACCCACGTGCAGCAGGCAATTTTGTTGCTGAGTTTGAATATCAGCTTGATCTGCTTCGCGAGCAGCCGCTCCTACGGCCCCTCTCCCACATACGAGAGCTGGCGGCACGCAATTATCGATCGTTTACCGTCAACAAATACGTGTGTCTTTACAAGTTTGAGCGCGATACGATCTATATCGCCCATGTCTTTCATCAGTCACAGGACTACGGCCGCCTGGTCTAGCCCACAAACTGAATACTTGGTCCGATCTCCCGCAGCGATAGCTAGCAAATGATCTGCGTGTGCTCCTCGATGGCGGCGCGGTCCTCGGCGGCGATACCCGGTTCGCACACCACGGCGTCCAAGCTGTCCAGGCGGCAGAAGGTGTAGAAGTCGCGCTTGCCGATTTTACTGGAATCGGCAATCAGGTAGCGCGAGTCTGCCTTGCTAAAGGCGAGCTGCTGGATACGGCCCTCGTCCATGTTGGACGTAGATACGTCACCGTCCAAGATACCGTTGGCACCGATAAACGCCGCATCGATGCCCAATGCCCGCAGGGTATCCTCGGCCGTGGGGCCCACAAAGGCGGCAGTGCGGCGGCGGTACACGCCGCCTACCAGGCACAGTTCGCAGTCTTCGCGCGCCTCGAGCAGGTTAAACACCGAAAGCGAATTGGTCACAATGCGCAGGCGAAACGCCGGCAGCATCGAGGCCATCTGCTCAACCGTGGTGCCCGTGCCCAAAAAGATGGTCGAGCCTTCCTCGATAAGCTCCACAGAACGGCGCGCAATCTGCAACTTTTCCTCGGCATGCTTCGTGCGCTTTTCGCTGTGCGAATACTCATGGCGCAGCATAGCGTGTGGACGGCCCTGTGCACTGCGGGCTCCGCCGTGCACGCGCTCGATCTCGCCCAGGCTCGCAAGCTCCTCAAGGTCACGGCGGATCGTCATATCCGAGACACCTAACGCATCCGAAATCTCCTTGACCGAGACCGTTCCCTGTTCCTCGAGCAGCTGCCGAACCTTATCCTGTCGCTCTGCCTTAATCACGATGAATCCTCGCCGTTCTATGCGTGCATATCATTCAAACAGTAACGAACAAATTGTATCAGACTCGTACGCGTCAAAAATGAACGCCCGCACAGCTCCAATCATCACTTTTTTGAGAAAAATACCCCCTGCTTTAGTGGGGTGTAGTGATAATCTCGCCTGTTCGCGCTACAGTTTGTCGGAAATACCTCGATGTTAGGAACCAAATGATCACTTCCGAGCTTTTCGGCACCGCGCCGTGCGGTACCCCCGTTCATCGTTACACCCTCAACGGGCCCGAGATCTGCGTTCGCATTATGGACTACGGTGCCACCGTGTTGGGCATCGACGTGCCCGACATTCCCGGCAACGTGCGCGATGTGGTGCTGGGCTTCGATAAGCTCGAGGATTACTTTGACAACCCCGCCTGCTTTGGCGCGACCATCGGCCCCGTGGCAAACCGCACCGCGGGCGCCACGATCGCCATCGACGGCACGGACTGGCATATGCCGGCCAACGAAGGCGTCAACAACCTGCATAGCGATCTTGAGCACGGTCTGCACAAGCGCGTATGGGATGTTGAGCTCGACGAGGTGCACAATGCCGTGCGCATGACCACCTCGCTTGAGGATGGCGAGCTGGGCCTGCCCGGCAACCGAACCTTTACGGCTGTGTTTACCGTTACGCGCACCGGCGTCTTTCGCATCGAGTATGGCTGCGAGAGCGACCGTGCCACCTACGTGTCCATGACTAACCACACGTACTTTAACCTTGCCGGTCACAACGCCGGCATGGACTGTGAGCACTTCTTTGTTGCCAACGCCGTCCACTATCTGCCCATTGACGATCAGAACATTCCCACCGGCGAGATTGCTCCGGTCGAGGGCACGCCGTTTGACTTCCGTGAGCTGCACCCCGTCGCACCCGGCATGGAGGCCGACGACCCGCAGATTAAGCAGGCCCGTGGCTACGATCACTGCCTGTGCATCGATGGCTATCAGTACGGCCGCAACCTGCGTCGCGCCCTACATGTCGAGGAAATGTGGACTGGCCGCGAGCTGGACTACTACACCACTGCCCCGGGCGTGCAGCTCTACACCGGCAACTGGCTGGGCGACGAGCACGCCAAGGACGACGCCAACTATGACTGGGGCGCCGGCTTTGCTCTCGAGGCCGAGATGTATCCCGATACGCCGCACCACCCGCTGTTCCCACAGGGCATTGTGGGCCCGGGTCACCCCTACAGCAATGTGATCGAATACCACTTTATGAGGCACTAAGCCCACAACGCGACATATCGCACAGCAGCGCCCGCCGGCACCACCGCCGACGGGCGCTTTTCATCTTTTGGGCTCATTTTCGCTGTGACTGCATAAGTGACATATCAAAACTATGTCCATTTACTACGTTTAGCCCGGGATGCTCGACCATGCACCGCTTTTTGTTACATTCGCGAGCCGTCTACCTGCGGTTTTGTTTTTCTCAAATTCGACATGCTCGGCGATGGCCGATCAAACGTAGTAAATGGGCGTAGTTTTTGACAGGCGGTATCACGTGCGGCCCTCGCAAGGGCAAAATGATCCGTTTTCCTCCGTCCCCAAGGGATCAGTTGAACAAATTGCCGATGGGGTCGGGGGCGGAACTGGGAAGATAGCGGATTTCTAGCTCTATGCCGAGCTTTTGCAACTCTTTGAAGGCAGCGATGTCCGCATTGTCTACGGCAACGGCAGGCGTAACGGGACGCTTGCCCTCCCCTGCCTGCATATGGCCGATGCTGATCTTGGTTATTGGCACGCGGCCCTTAACCAGCACGAGTGCATCGGCGGGTGAGGCCACCATGATCAGAATCAATTGGCGCGGCGTTGCGGTATGAACGATGTCGACGGTCCTTTGCACCGAGAAAAAGCGCGTCCAAACGCCTTCTGGCGTCGCCACCCTCATAGGGGCCCACTTGTGAGCGTCCGCCGCGATCTCATCGTTGACGATTAAGACAAGGTTGGAACCCACGGCTTCGTTCCACAGCTCAACGTCTTGCCCATAAATGAAACGGTCATCGATACGCGTGAGAAGGATCTTGGGCTGAGCCATGGCTGCCCCATTCTGTTTGAGACCCATACGAACAGGACGACGGCAGCCAACTCGACAGCAGGTCAAGCGCTAAATGGACGCCGCAGACATCACGTCTCCAATATTAGTGCATTTAAAGTGAGAAAAGCCGCCAGAACCCTTGCGCGGATTTGCGATGTCCCGTATCATAGACAGTCGTTGACGCCTCTGTTGCGTCATCACATGGCCGCCAGCGTAGCTCAGTTGGTAGAGCACCGCTCTCGTAAAGCGGGGGTCACCGGTTCGAGCCCGGTCGCTGGCTCCATTGCACAAGATAGCCGCCCTCGGGCGGCTTTTTTGTTGCCGATTTCGGGCACACATCCGCCAATCCAGGCACAACGCCGCCGGCAACTCCCCTACTCAACAAAAAGCCCCGTCAACCGCAATCCCCAAAGGAACCACGATCAGCGGGGCTTAAACGCGCTCCCCAAGGGGAACCACGCTAGCTCACGAGCAGTGCGCTACTCCTCCCAGTAAGCGTCTGCAAGCAGCTTAAAGCAGATCTTCTTGACCGGCTGCGCGCCATCGCCCGGGAACTCGAGCGTGGGCATGTGAGGCTCGCCGGCAACAAACAGCGCAAACTTGTCGTCAGCAAGATCGCCGGCGATCGAGGCGTCGGAATCGACCAGATCGTAGTCGTCCTTCTCGTCAAACTCCTGAACCAGCGTCAGGCTGCCCGTGGCAACCTTAAAGGCCTCGCGACCCTCGACGTCGATCTGCAGGTCGTGATAGCGCTGATGCGTCTCATAGTGAGCCTCGGCTTCGGGACGCGTCGTGGGAGCCATGACGTTCGCAAAGACCTTGTCGCCCAGAATCGGATGGCTGCCGACCTCGAGCTTCGCCGGATCGTTCTCCTCGAGCCAATCGATCAGCACGTCGAGGCCCTTGAGCATTCCACGGTACTCCTCGATATCGCCCAATGCACCGTAAATCATCTAAATCCCCTCTCGGATCGTTTCTTTGGCAGCTACTCGGTAAACGCATTACCGACGCTGTTGCCACCCACATACGTCTCGACCAGGGTAAGGTCGGGATTGAACACGACAGTGTCGGCGTCGCGCCCCGGCATAATGCTACTGCACTTGTCGTCGACATGAGCTAGCAACCGATGCCGGGGCCGCAGCACAAGCTCCTACAGCTCGGTCACGACAACGCCGTTGTAAACCTCGTCCCAACGATCCATAACCAAGTGGCCAGTCATGGGATCCATGGCATTGAGCTTGCCGCAGGTGTTGGCGGTACGCAGCACCGTCTCGTCGTCGGCTCCGGCAGCAATCGCATGTGCGAAGCCGGCAATGGTCGAATCGCCAGAGCCCGTAGCGTTAACGGCAGGGATGTCGGGCGTCTTGGCGCGGAACGCACGGCCGTTATGGAAACCAACGGAGCCGGCAGCGCCCATGGATACGACGACCCAGGGGATATCGGAGAAGCGGGCGTCAGAGGCGAGCGCGGCGCGGAGCTCATCCACATCGTCGGTGGTAAAGCTCGTACCCAGAAGGCCGTTGATCTCGGTCAGGTTAGGCTTGACCAGCTCGGGCTTAATTTCGGACTTAAGGGCGGCCTCGAGCGAAGCACCCGAGGTATCGAGCAGCACCTTGGCGCCGGCGTTCTCGGCAATGCCCGTGATCTTG
>DBFAHJ010000251.1:0-4344 GCA_048227095.1 Collinsella aerofaciens
TTTCGGGCCTAACCTTATTCGATGGGTTGATATGTACATTTCCACACATCAGGCTCTACTCGACTTTTGCCAGCGCGCCCGTGAGTTCGACGCGATTGCCGTCGATACCGAGTTTTTGCGCGAGCGCACGTTCCATCCGCGCCTGTGCTTGGTCCAGATTGCCACCCCTGCCGAGAGCGTGGCGGTCGACCCTCTGGTGATCGACGACCTGTCGCCGCTAGCCGAGCTTATGGGCGATGAGAGCGTGACCAAGGTGTTTCACGCCTGCTCGCAGGATATGGAGGTCATGCTCCACACCGTGGGCGTGCTGCCGAGTCCCATTTTTGACACGCAGGTGGCCGCCGCCTTTTTGGGCGAGCGCCAGCAGATTTCCTACGGCGCGCTCGTGCAGACGTTTTGCGGCGTCTCGTTGCCCAAGACCGAGTCGCTGACCGATTGGTCGCGCCGCCCGCTGACCGACAAACAGATCGAGTACGCGATCGATGACGTCAAGTACTTGATCGTCGCCTATACCGAGATGATGAGTCGCCTGCGCGAGCTGGGCCGGGTGGACTGGGTGCTCGACGAGTTGCGTCCGCTGGCCGACGAGTCGCACTACCGCGCCGACCGCCATGAGGCGTTTCGCAAGGTCAAGCGCATCAACTCGTGTAGCCGTCACCAGTTGGGCATTGCACGCGAGCTTGCCGCTTGGCGCGAGGACCGCGCCGAGCGCCGCAACATCCCGCGCAAGTGGGTCATGTCCGACGATACGCTGCTGGCCCTGGTTAAACGTAATCCCGTTCGTGTTGAGGAGTTCCGCAGCATTCGCGGTACCGACCAGCTGGGGGAGCGCGACGTGGACGGCGCGCTCATGGCCATTAAGCGCGGTGCGAGCTGCCCACACGATCGCCTGCCGCTCATGGTGCGCGGGCACCGTCAGATTTCGCCGGAGTTGGAGAGCGTGACGGACCTGATGTATGCGCTCATTCGCCTGGTTGCCGAGCGCTCGGGCGTGGCGACCTCGGTCATTGCCTCGCGCGATGACCTGGCCGACTATATTGAGCATCCCGAGCAAAGCCCCCTGCGCGAAGGTTGGCGCTTTGAGCTTGTGGGTTCGCGTTTGGACGATTTGCTCTCGGGCAATATGGGGTTGACGGTCAAAGATGGCAAAATTGAATTGCTATAGGTATATAGTTACGCGGTTTTACCAAACCGCGTAACAGCTCGACGCTGCAAACGGCCGAGAGCGGCAATCTGACGTTCAATCGTCGCTCGCGTACCAAAGTACGCGTCGCTTCTCTTTCACGTCACCTTGCTCGCTCTCGGCCGTTTTCGCTGACATTGCCAAAACATCGATGTTGATTTGCTGGTCAGTCGAATGGGTAGAATGCCTCCAACGTGTAACTCGATTCGGAGGAATTCGCATGCCTTATTACTATGGATACGGCTTTGGCATTGACCCGCTGTACCTGCTGGTTGTTCTTGTCTGCACGGTGCTTGGCCTTGCCGCGCAGAGCTATATCAACTCGACGTACAGGACGTGGTCCAAGGTTCGCTCGGACGGCGACACGGGTGCCACGGTCGCTCGTCGCATGCTCGATGCCAACGGTTGCAACGCCGTGGGTATCAAGGGCGTTGCCGGCGAGCTCACCGATCATTACAACCCGCAGGACAACAACCTGTATCTGTCGGATGCCAACCGTTCGGGCGGGTCGGTTGCAAGCGTTGCCGTGGCCTGTCACGAGGCGGGCCATGCTGCCCAGCGTCAAAGTGGTTATGCCATGATGAAGGTACGTACCGCTTTGGTTCCCGTCGTCAACTTTACCCAGAACACCTGGACGATCGTGCTGCTCATGGGCCTGTTCATGAACATCGCGGGGCTCACGACCCTCGCGCTGGTCTTCTTCTCGTTTAGCGTGCTGTTCCAGCTGGTTACGCTGCCGGTCGAGATCGATGCCAGCCGACGCGCCGTGGCGTATATCGAGCAGTCGGGCATGAGCTCCAAGCAGGTCAACGGTGCCAAGAAGGTCCTGACGGCGGCCGCGCTCACCTACGTGGCGGCGGCGCTCACCTCGATTATTCAGCTGCTCTACCTTATGGCTCGCTACAACAGAAACTCCAACCGATAACAAATGGGACCGACGGGCGCCGTGGGGATTTGTGTCCCCGCGGCGCTGTACTATGTGTTGGACTTGAATTTGCGCAGGGCCGGAGCCCATGTGCACGATGACGAAAGGGGGCTGCGTGGCAGGCTGGAATCTGACCGGCAATACCGTTTCCGCCGAGTTCGACGGATCGGACGAGCAGGAGCGCAAAGAGCTCAGCGTGAGCCAAGCGGTGGAGATCGCCGCCGGCGCGCTCGATGCCATTCCGCAGTTGAGCGTTTTGGGTGAGGTCACGGGTTTTCGTGGTCCCAATGCCCGAAGCGGCCACTGCTACTTCCAGATTAAGGACGACTCGGCGGCCGTCGACTGCATCATCTGGAAGGGCGCCTACCTTAAGCGCACCTTCGATCTGCGCGACGGCATGCAGGTAAGCTTTAAGGGCAGCTTCAATCTCTACAAGCCTACGGGTCGCATGAGCTTTGTCGCTCGCTCATTCTCGCTGGCGGGGGAGGGCCTGCTGCGTCAACAAGTGGCGCAACTGGCCGAAAAGCTCCGCCGCGAGGGCCTGATGGACGAAGCGCGCAAGCGCCGTATCCCGGTGTTCTGCTCACGCGTGGCGGTCGTCACCTCGCTTTCGGGCGCCGTGATCGACGACGTCAAGCGTACTCTGCGCCGTCGCAACCCGCTCGTCGAGCTTGTCTGCGTGGGCGCAAAGGTCCAGGGCGAGGGCGCGCCGGCAGAGCTTATTGAAGGCTTGCGCCGCGCCGCTGCCATTACGCCGGCGCCCGATTGTATTTTGCTCGTGCGTGGCGGCGGTTCCTTCGAGGACCTCATGACCTTTAACGACGAGGAGCTTGCCCGTGCGGTGGCAGCTTGTCCCGTGCCTGTGGTGACCGGCATTGGCCATGAGCCCGATACCTCGATTTGCGACATGGTGAGCGACCGTCGCGCCTCCACGCCAACGGCAGCGGCGGAATCGGTGGCACCGGCTATGACGGAGTTGGCCGACGTGCTCGAGACGCGCCATCAGCGTCTGGGCGCCGCGATGGCTTCGATGATCGGGTCGGATCAGGTCGATCTGGAAATGCTCGACCAGCGCGGTCGTCGTGCCTGGGACACCTATACGGCTCGTTTGGTTGACGCGCTCGATGCGGCCGCGTGCCGCCCGTGCCTCAACGATCCAACGTTTATGGTCGAGCGTCGCGAGTCTGAGCTTGCGCTGACTGCCGATCGACTGTCGGGCGCCATAACGCGTTCGGTTGGGGCCTTCCGCTCCAACTTCGAGCGTCTGCCCGAGCGCTTGATCGCAAGCACCTCGGGGCTCGATGGCAAACGCCATGCGCTCACGCTTGCGAGTTCCCGTCTGGAGCATCACGGGCGCACAATGCTCAACAAGTCAGCTTCCGACTTGGGCCGTGCAGCGGCTTCGCTCGATGCCCTGTCGCCGCTCAAGGTACTTGCCCGCGGCTATTCCATCGCGTACAGCGATGATGGTGTGGCTACGAGCGCCAAGAGCTTTAAGCCCGGCGATGCCATCCGCGTGCGTATGGCAGACGGCAACGTGGCTGCAACGGTCGATACGGTCGAGTAACCCGCGTTTCATAGCGATAAACCTTTAGGAAAGGAAACAGATATGGCAGAGAAGACCCCGGTCGAGCAGCTTACGTACAAGCAGGCCTCGCAGGAGCTGGAGCTCATCATCCGCAGCCTGGAGTCGGGCGATATGGAGCTCGAGGAGTCGCTCGAGAGCTATACCCGCGGCGTCGAGCTCCTCAAGAGCCTGCGCACCCGCCTGTCCGATGCCGAGCAGAAGGTCTCGGTGCTTCTTAAGGACGTCGACGGCAACGACGTGCTCGCCGACGGCGAAGCCGCCAACGGTTGATTTCCGATCTCAGCCGAACACATTGAGCAAATAGGCCATTCCCGCAGTTAGCCGAACGCCCCCGAGGCCCCATCCGGGACCCGGGGGCGGCATTTTCCCAGTTGAAGGAACGGTGGAGATGTGTTTCGATGGGTCCGGTGGCCATGCTCCGCCCGCCGCCCGGCACCTCTTCCCAGACTCAGCCGGACGGTCGGCCCGTCTATTCCGTTTTTCTTCCAGGCTAGGCCAGCGGGGCAGCGCCCCTCTCTGCGCGCGCCCTCTCGATGAGCCCCGGCGTCAGGTCGAGGTCGCCGAGCGGCACGTCCCCCACGCCGTAGGCGTCCAGCAGCGCCGCCGCGTCCTCCCCGAGCATCGCCCTGAAGGCGCGCGCGGGCGTCG
>DBFAHJ010000252.1:0-10502 GCA_048227095.1 Collinsella aerofaciens
GGGCGACATGATTGAGATGGGTGTCCTCGACCCCGTCAAGGTCAGCCGCGTCACCCTGCAGAACGCTGCTTCTGTCGCCAGCCTGATTCTCATCACCGAGGCCACCGTCTCCGATGTGCCCAAGAACACTCAGCTTGAGGACGCTATCGCTGCTGCCACCGCTGGTCAGCAGGGCGGCGGTATGTACTAAGGCCGACAAGGTCTAGAACTCCCACCGGGGATCCGGGGGCGTGACGGGGGTTTCTCTCCGGAACGTCCTCGGACATGCAAAGAGGCTCCGCATCGCGCTTCGCGCTGCGGAGCCTCTTTGCGTCCTGCGGAATGTTCCGGAGAGAAACCCCCGTCACGCCCCCGGATCCCCTGCGTTTACGGCCTTGAGGTCGGCGTGGGCGGAGATCGTGGCTGATGGGGATACGTGTCCCGGTCGCTGTTTCGCGGCTTTGCCGCGAAAGGCGCGCTACTTTGGGATGGGTGGGGAACGTGGTAGTTGCGGCAACTAGTCCCCGCCATAAATTATACTTGGCATGCTTGCGCGAAAGCCTGCTGGTGCTACACTTGCAATTGCTGTTTCAGGGCGGGGTGAAATTCCCCACTGGCGGTAAATTGGGCGGTGCCAAAGGGGTGCCGTGGCGCAGGCGAGGACCTGCGTCGAGCCGATGAGTCCGCGACCCGTGCGTGTGTTGGTTCGCATGCCGGCTGAACTGGTGAGATCCCAGTGCCAACGGTTAGAGTCCGGATGAAAGAGGCAGGTGATCTTATGTCTGAACAGTCGCAGCATATCCATTTTGAGAACACGAATAGGTGGAGCACCAAACAGCTCGTAACCATGGCGCTTATGTGTGCCCTGGGCGCCCTGTTTATGTACGTGCAGCTGCCTATCCTTCCTTCGGCGCCGTTTTTGACGTATGACCCGTCGCTGGTACCGGCGATGGTGTGCGGGTTTGCGTATGGTCCTGGCGCCGGCACTGCTGTTGCCGCTATGGCTATCGTTATCCATGCGCTCACCACGGGTGACTGGGTCGGCGCGCTTATGAACCTGGTTGCCACGCTGGGCTACATTCTGCCTGCGGCTATCGTCTATCAGAAGATGCATACCTATAAGGGTGCCGTGATTGGCCTGGTACTCGGCGTTATTGCCGCTACGGCGTTGTCTATGGTCGCAAACCTTACCATTGGCGTATGGTTCTGGTATGGCTCGGTCGATGTGATCGCCCCGCTCATGATTCCTGCCGTGCTGCCGTTCAACCTTATCAAGACCGTGCTTAACTCGGTATTGACGCTTGCGGTGTACAAGGCGGTCTCCAACCTCATCACGCCTAAAAAGGACCAGGTCAAAGGCCGCGCATGATTGAGTGTCAGGGCGTTTCCTTTAGCTATGACGGTGTCGTGCCGGCGCTCGACGGCGTCGATCTGAACATTGAGGACGGCGAGTTTTTCTGCATCCTCGGTGGCAATGGGTCGGGCAAGTCGACGTTTGCCAAGCATCTGAATGCACTGTTGCAGCCCGATGCGGGCACGGTGCGTATCAACGGCATGGATGCGTCCGACCCCGAGCTGGTCTACGACATTCGTTCGACCGCGGGCATGGTATTCCAGAATCCCGATGATCAGCTGGTGGCAACGCTTGTCGAAGATGACGTTGCGTTTGGTCCCGAAAACCTTGGCGTGCCATCGGCGCAAATTGCGCAGCGCGTACGCGAGGCGCTGAAGGGCGTGGGCCTGGTGGGCTTTGAACACCACGAGACCCACGCGCTTTCGGGCGGCCAAAAGCAGCGCGTGGCGCTTGCCGGCGTACTCGCCATGGAACCGCGCGTGCTCATATTGGACGAGGCTTCCTCGATGCTCGATCCGCGTGGGCGTCAGGGCCTCATGAAGGCTTGCCGCGCGTTGCACGATCGCGGCATGACCGTCGTGATGATTACGCACTTTATGGAAGAGGCCGCCGAGGCCGATCGTGTCGCGGTGTTTCGGGCGGGGCGCGTTGCCATGCTCGGTACGCCCGAGGAAATCTTGACGCGGGCAGACGAACTTGCGCAGCTCAACCTGGATATGCCGGCGTCGTGCTGTCTGGGCAGGTCGCTTCGTGCGAAGGGCGTGCCCGTTTGCGCGCAGGTGCGCGAGGCAGATATGGTCTCCGAGATTGCACAGGCTTATACCGAGCGGAGCGGGGCAGGCACCGCGGGGCAGTCTTCCGCATCCCAGTTGGAAATCACTGACGGCACTGTTCCGGTAGACAACGAGGGGAACGCGTCGGAGCCCGTCATCGAGCTATCCCATGTTTCGTACAGTTATTCGCTCAGTCCGCGCGAGCGCCGCCGCTGGCATAAGCGCTCGGCCACTGCGGGCAAATCGAGTAAACAGGCTCTCTGGGGAAACGACCCAAGCAGCCCGTGGGCGCTGCGCGATGTATCGCTGACGGTGCGTCGCGGCGAGTTCCTGGGGCTAGCAGGCCATACCGGTTCGGGTAAGTCGACGCTGGTCCAGCATCTCAACGGTTTGATTCGCCCCCAGGAGGGATCCGTTCGCGCGCTGGGGCTCGACCTGTCAAACAAGAAAGACGCCGCCGCTGTTAAGGCCAAGGTCGGCGTGGTGTTTCAGTACCCCGAGCGCCAGCTATTTGCCGAAACCGTGGCACAGGACGTGGCGTTTGGTCCGCATAACCTTGGCTTGCCGCAAGATGAAGTCGACCGTCGTGTCGAGTCATCGCTCTCGCGCGTGGGCCTCGATCTTTCCACGGTCGGCGACAAGAGTCCCTTTGAGCTTTCGGGCGGTCAGCAACGGCGTGTGGCATTCGCCGGCGTGCTCGCCATGGAGCCCGAAGTCCTGGTGCTCGATGAACCCATGGCGGGGCTCGATCCGGCTGCGCGCAGGGATTTCCTAGGGCTCATCGGTCGACTCCATCGCGAGGGCCTGACCGTTGTCATGGTTTCGCACAGCATGGATGACCTGGCCAATTGCTGCGACCGTATCGTCGTAATGAACGAAGGTGCGGTGTTTGCCGAGGGAACCCCCGCGCAGGTGTTTGCGCATGCCGATGAGCTCAAGTCGATCGGCTTGGGCGTTCCCGCCGCCCAGCGTATGGCGCTGGCGCTTACGGAGGTGGGCGTGCCGCTGCGCCGCGGCGGGCTCTATACGGTTGAGTTGTTGGCCGACGAGTTGGCAAATTTGCTGATCGGTCGCTCAGACGGTTCTTCTAACGTCTCGGACATTGCTAAATCCAAGACGGTCGCGCGAGAGGAGGGCTGCTGATGGAGGCGTTTTCGTTTGGCAGCTACTATCCCGGCGATAGTGCAATCCACCGCCTGGACCCGCGAACCAAGTTGCTCTTGGGCTTTGTGTTTCTGATCACGACGCTCACAGTCAGCAGCTTCTGCGGACTGGCCCCGGTCGCAATCTTCGTTGTCCTGATCTATACCGTGTCCCGGGTGCCGTTGCGCCGGGTCCTATCATCGATGGCACCATTGCTGGCGATTGTCGTGGTGGTCGCAGTGCTCAACCTGTTTTCCGACCAGAGCGGGCGCATTCTGTGGCAGCTTGGCATTTTGCAGATAAGCGAGGGCTCGCTGCATTCTGCCGCCTTTATGGCGTGCCGCCTGACGTTGATGATGGCCGGCATGAGCGCCATTACACTCACCACGCCGACGCTCGACCTCACCGCGGGCTTTGAGCGCCTGCTCGCGCCGTTTGCGCGTGTGGGACTTCCTGCGCACGAGCTCGGCATGATCATGGGTATCGCGCTACGCTTTATGCCGCAGTTTGCCACTGAGATGAAGCAGACGGCCGATGCACAGGCAAGCCGCGGCGCGCGCGTGACGGGCGGTCCGCTCGGCGGCGTGCGTATGCTCGGCAGTGTGGCGATTCCGCTGTTCACCGGCGTGTTCCGTCATGCCGAGACGCTTTCGGCCGCTATGGATGCGCGCTGTTATCACGGCGAGCAGGGGCGCACACGTCTGCATGCGCTTACGTTTGGCCGCGACGATGCGTTGGCGGCGGTGGTGACGGCGTTGCTGCTCATCTGCGTCATCGTCATCAATCTTCAACTTGTTTAGGCGCGATTCGAGCGCAAGAAAGGGGCCCCTATGACCGACAACGACCGCACGGCTCAGCTTGAGCGCGCCTGTTCGTATCTCAGGCGCATTCCGGCGTGGTATCTGGCCACGACCGATGTGGCCGACGGACATCAGCCCCGCGTGAGACCGTTTTCGTTTGCCATGGTCGATGACGGTAAGTTGTGGTTTTGCACGTCGCGCGACAAGGATGTGTGGGCGGAGCTGAGCGCGAATCCCAAGTTTGAGCTCTCGGGCTGGAAGCCGGGGGAATGTTGGATCGTATTGACCGGCGAAGCCGCACTTGAGGACGACGCAGTTGCGAGCGACAAGGTGCGTCAAGCGGGTTTTAAGCACATGGTGGGCATTGGCGAGGAACACGAGAGTGCCAACGACGGCCGCCTTGCTTTCTTTTCGGTCCGCAACATTGCTGCGCGCTTCTGTGATATCGACGGCAGCGAGGAGCGCCTGGAGCTCTAGCTCGCACAAACCAGGTTCCCAAACTAGCTAGTACAGGAGGAAACGTGGACGGATTGAATACGGTGTTGGAGTATCTGACGTCGGTGCCGGCATGGTATTTGGCGACGAGCGTTGACGGACAGCCTCATGTGCGTCCGTTTTCGTTTGCGCAGATCCAGGATGGCAAGCTGTGGTTTGTAACAGCGCACACCAAAGACGTGTGGCAAGAGCTGCTACAAAATCAGCGCTTTGAGGCCACGAGTTGGTGGCCGGGCCATGGCTGGCTCATCTTGCGCGGGCGTGCCGGCTTGGATGACCGGGCCTTAGACGAAATGCGCGAAGCCGGGTGGAAGCATCTAGAGCGCCTGGGCGAGCACTATGAGGGGCCTAACGACCCCACGCTCGTCTTCTTTAGCGTCGAGGATCCCGAGGCTTTTATCTGCAATCACGACGAATGGGTGCCGGTCGAGCTCTAGCCAGCTGGCTCATCCTAACAACTTGGTTTTCGCATGGGCGGGCCCCGTATTGCCCGGCGCCGTTAGGAGCGCCGGTCAATACGGGGCCCGCCCCATTCGTCAATTCCTTCAAGCGAATGTGTCGGGAATGTTTCAATGCATGAATATGTAAACCATTTACGTGTTAATGCATCTTTTGGTGCTAAAGTTTCAACCCACTTCATAACGACCGCTGCGAAATGCGCATCGGTGCATAAATCGCAGACAAGGAGTCTGATATGTCTTTGAAGGTTGGAATCGTCGGCGCGGCTGGATATGCCGGAGCCGAGCTCATTCGCCTCGTGCTCGGTCATCCCGAGTTTGAACTTGTCGCCATTACGTCCAACGCCGATGCCGGCCAGCCGTTGTCTGCGGTGTATCCGAGCTTTGCTGGCGTGAGCGATCTGGTTTTCACCACGCATGACGCCCCCGAGCTTAAATCCTGCGACGCCGTCTTCTTGGCCGTGCCGCATACCGCGGCCATGGCTCAGGTGCCCGCCCTGCTTGCCGCGGGAGTCTCCTGCATTGACCTCTCGGCCGACTATCGCCTGAGCGACGCGTCTGTCTTTGAGGCATGGTATGCCGTCGAGCACACGAGCCCCGAGTTGCTCAAGACCCGCGCTTTCGGCCTGCCCGAGCTGTTCTGCCAGGACTTGGAGACCGCCGCATCCGATTATGCTGATGGCAAGTCCGTGCTGGTCGCCTGCGCCGGTTGCTATCCCACCGCAACGAGCCTTGCCGCCGCGCCCGCCGTGCGCGCTGGCTGGGTTGCCCAGAGCGGCCCCGTGATCGTTGATGCCATCAGCGGTGTGACGGGTGCCGGCAAGTCCTGCAACGCTCGTACGCATTTTTGCAGCGCCGACGAGAACTTGGAGGCCTACGGCGTGGGCAAGCATCGCCACACGCCCGAGATTGAGCAAATCCTTGGCCTGACCGATCGCGTCGTCTTCACCCCGCATCTGGCACCGCTCAAGCGCGGCCTGCTCTCCACGGTGACGCTGCCGCTCACGCCGCAGGCCATTGACTCCCTGGCTCTTGAGGATGTCGTCGACTATTACAAGCAGTTCTACGCTGGACGCACCTTTGTGCGCGTGCTCGACGCCGGCCAGCAGCCCAAGACGGCTTCGGTCGTCGGAACCAACGCCGCCCAGATTGGCCTCGCGCTCAACAAGCGCGCGGGCGTTCTGGTGGCGACGGGCGCCATCGACAATCTGTGCAAGGGTGCAGCAGGCCAGGCGGTCCAGTGCGCCAACATCGTCTTTGGTTTTGACGAGCGACGAGGCTTGCCCACAGTGGCGTGCCCGGTGTAGCACATTCGATTGTTAACGATTTGGTAGTCGGGCATCGAGTGGGGCGCCACTCTTAAGCTGGTCTCATGATTACGACTGGCATGGCGCACCAACCGATGTCCGTTTTTTGTTTGACATAAGGAGTCATGAAGACGATGAATACCGAGCTGTTTGATATCAAGATTCGCGCCGTCGAGGGTGGCGTTACGGCTGCGGCTGGTTTTAAAGCTGCGGGCATCCACGCTGGGTTCCGCAAGAACCCCGAGCGTCTGGATTACGCGCTCGTCGTGCCCGATAAACCCTGTCCCGGTGCCGGCGTGTTTACCACCAATCGCTTTTGCGCGGCGCCCGTGCAAGTGAGCCGTGCCAACCTGGGCGGTGCCGACAAGGGCTACGGCGTCATTGCCGGCGTTTCGGTCAACTCTGGCAATGCCAACGCCGCCACGGGTGAGACTGGCCTTGCATGCGCGCGCGAGACGTGCAGCATTGCATCGCAGGTCATCGGCTGCGAACCCCAGCAGATTCTGGTTGCCTCCACGGGTGTGATTGGCCAGATTCTGCCGATCGACACGTTTGAGACCGCCATTCCTGCTGCCTACGAGGCACTTTCCGCCCACGGTGGCGCCGATGCCGCTCGTGCCATCATGACGACCGACACGCACTCCAAGGAGTACGCCGTGTCCTACGTCAGCGAGGCTGCGGGACACACAGGCAATGCCTATACGGTGGGCGGTATGTGCAAGGGCTCGGGCATGATCATGCCCAACATGGCCACCATGATCGCGGTCATCACTACCGATGCCCCCGTCGAGCCGGCGGCGCTCCACGCCCTGTTGCTCTCCACCGTCAAGCAGACCTTTAACAAGGTAACGGTCGATTCCGACACCTCGACCAACGACACCTGCATCATGCTTGCCTCCGGCGCCGCTGCCGCAGATGCCGAGCCTATCGTCGAGGGTTCCGATGCCTTTGACGAGTTGGCATTTGCCGTGCACGAGGTGTGCGAGAGCCTGGCGCGCAACATCGCCGCCGACGGCGAGGGCGCATCCAAACTTGTTACGGTCAACGTTACCGGCGCCGTGAACGACGAGGAGGCCGATATCGCCGCCCGCGCCGTTGCCAACTCGCCGCTCGTTAAGACCTGCATCGCCGGCCACGACTGCAACTGGGGCCGCGTTGCTATGGCGCTTGGTAAGTGCGGCGTGAAGTTTAATCAGGAAGACGTTTCTATCGACATGATGGGCATGCCCGTCTGTCGCGACGGTCTGACTGTTCCCTTTGACGAGGACGAGGCTCTACGACGTTTCGAGGCGCCCGAGATCGTGATCTCGGTCGACCTGGGCGCAGGCGACGCGGCAACGACCGTGTGGACCTGCGACCTCACGCATGAGTATATCTCCATCAACGGCGACTACCGTTCCTAGATTCCAGGCACGCTGCGCATCTTGCCGCGATTGCGGACAGCGGAGCACGGCGCGATAACGATACGAAAGACGAGGCAGATTATGAAATTCGCACGCAATTGTCGTTCGAGCGAATCCAACGAAGCAACCGCGCAGCTGCTGTTTGAAGCGCTGCCGTGGATTAAGAACCTGACCGGCAAGACGGTTGTTATCAAATATGGCGGAGCCGCCATGGTTGATGAGCAGCTGCGCCGCGACGTGATGAGCGACATCGTTTTGCTCAAGATCATCGGTATGCGCCCCGTCATCGTGCACGGCGGCGGCAAGGCTATCAACGAGGCGCTGAGCCATTACGATATTCCCGTCGAGTTTAAGAACGGCCAACGCGTGACCACGCCGGCGACTATGGATATCGTGCGCGAGGTGCTGGGCGGCAAGGTTAACCAGGAGCTGGTTGCTGCCATCAACCACCACGGCAACCTGGCCGTGGGCGTGTCGGGCAGCGATGCCGGCACGCTCATCGCCGAGCCGCTCGACCCCGAGCTCGGTCGCGTGGGCAAAGTGACGCACGTCAACACCGACTATATCGAGCGCTTACTCGATAGCGAGTACATCCCCGTCATCGCTACCGTCGCGGCGGGGGAGGACGGCGGTTTCTTCAACATCAACGCCGATACCGCCGCCGGTGCCGTTGCCGCGGCGCTCCACGCGCATAAGGCGATCTTTTTGACCGATGTCGATGGTCTGTACAAGGACTTTAGCGACAAGGACTCGCTTATCTCCAACCTAACGCTCGACGAGGTTAACGAAATGCTCTACGGCGGCGAGGTCGATAAGGGCATGATTCCCAAGCTGCGTGCGGCCGTCGATGCGCTTACCGGCGGCGTATTTCGTGCCCACATCATTAACGGTACTACGCCGCATTCGCTGCTCCTGGAGCTGCTGACCGATGCCGGCGTCGGCACCGTGATTCATTCCACCGAGACGGCTTACGAGTTCGATACGCATCCGCATCCGCTTTCGACGTTTGCTGCGCGTCTGACCGAGAACCTTGACGAGGTCGAGAAGCTTCAGACGGTCTAGCTGACCCGCAGCCGCCCCATTCCTGCACCCATAGCCCCGCGCCGTCTGGCGCCCAACGAAAGGCATCTCATGTCACTTGCAGCTCAGCAATCGCTTGAATCCCATTACGTTATGCATACCTTTGGCCGCTCTCCGGTCGAGTTTGTCGAGGGTCACGGCATGAAGCTCACCGGCGACGATGGCCGTGAGTACCTCGACTTTCTTGCCGGCATCGGCGTGTGCAGCCTAGGTCATGGCGACCCGGCCGTGCTCTCGGCGCTCGAGGCACAGACCAAAAAGCTCATGCATGTCTCCAATTACTTCTACATCGAGCAGCGCGGACAGGTCGCGGCGCTGCTGTCCAAGCTTGCTAACGACGACGTAGATGGTGCGCGCGTGCTTGCCGATGCCATTGTCGCCGGCGATGAGACCACGGCAGCTGCTCTTGGTGCCCCGGCTGCGGATGAGCAGGTTTGGGAGACCTTCTTTGCCAACTCTGGCGCCGAGGCCAACGAGGGCTCGATGAAGCTCGCGCGCCTGTACGCCAAGCGTGCCGGTAATGGCGGCAACACCATCGTGTGCATGCGCGGCGGCTTCCACGGCCGTACGCTCGAGACCATTGCCGCTACCATGCAGGATTGGCTGCAGGACAGCTTCCGCCCGCTGCCGGGTGGCTTTGTGGCCTGCACGCCCAACGATGTGGACGAGCTGCGTGCGATCTTTAAGCAGCTGGGGAGCGAGATTTGTGCCGTGATGCTCGAGCCGATCCAGGGTGAGAGTGGCGTGCACCCCATGACCGAGGAGTTTATGGCGGCAGCGCGCGACCTGGCACACGAAGTGGGCGCCGTGCTTATCGCCGACGAGGTCCAGTGCGGCATCTTCCGCTCCGGCAAGCCGTTTGCATTCCAAACCTATGGCGTGGAGCCCGACATCATGAGCCTAGCCAAGGGCATTGCCGATGGCGTGCCCATGGGTGCCGTCGTGGCAAAGAAGGAGATTGCCGACGTGTTTAAGCCGGGCGACCACGGCTCGACCTTTGGCGGTAGCTGCTTGGCCGTCGCGGCGTGCGCCGCGACGCTCTCCGCGCTTGTGCGCGGCGATTATGCCGACCATGCTGCCAAGGTGGGTGCCTATATGGAGGCAAAGCTCGCCAAGCTGCCGCACGTGACCGAGGTACGTGGTCGCGGCTTGATGCTCGGCTGTGATTTGGATGATGCCGCGGGCGACGCGCATGGTGTTGTTGCCCGCGCGCTGGCCGCCGGTGCCGTGATCAACGCTACGGGTGCGCATACGCTGCGTTTCCTGCCGCCACTCGTCTGCGAGGAAGCCGACGTGGACAGTCTGATCGAGATCCTGTCGGGTGTTTTGGGCTAACGCGGCGCAATAACTCAATTTGGACCGAGTTCCGGACTGTGGACGTGCCCTATGCGGCATGATTCAGCGGTCTGGAGCCCGTTTTGCCTTAGATTTGCTAAGGCAGGGAGACCTGCTGGTCAAAAAACATCAAATATGAGTACTGTTACCGATTTGGTAGCAGCAATTTTGGACTAATAAGGCCAGATAGCAAGTCGAAATGGCGATGAAAGCATGATTTTGATCTGACTGTTAGGTGGCGCGCGCAGACGTGGTGTAAGAGTGTCCTGAGGTCCGTCGCTGCAAGCTCCGATGTTACTCCTTCTTGAGGCCGCGCTTCTCGACTATCTCGTCCACTATCTCCCTGGCGCGCCGCCCGAGCGCGCGGCGCCTCCC
>DBFAHJ010000253.1:0-9798 GCA_048227095.1 Collinsella aerofaciens
TGAGGGCGACAAGTCCATGAACTTCGTGCTTGGCGGCAAGGGCGCAAACCTTGCCGAGATGAGCCGCATCGGCCTGCCGGTTCCCGGTGGCTTTACCATTACCTGCCAGACTTGCGTCGAGTACTCCGGTGCCGGCAACGTCTGGCCCGAAGGCGCACTCGATGAGATCGTTGCCGCCGAGGCGGACCTCGAGGCCCGCTGCGGCAAGAAGCTCGGCGACGCCTCAGATCCGCTGCTCGTGTCAGTTCGCTCGGGCGCTCCGTTTTCCATGCCCGGTATGATGGATACGGTCCTCAACCTGGGCCTCAACGACGACTCCGTTCAGGGTCTCATTGCCCAGACGCAAAATCCGCGTTTTGCCTGGGATAGCTACCGCCGCTTTATCCAGATGTTCTCCAACGTCGTCATGGGTGTTGACGCCGACCTGTTCGAGAACGCGCTGACCCAGGCACGCCTGGTTGCCGGCGTTCGAGTCGACTCCGAGCTTTCGGCCGAGGACCTGCAGGAGCTCGTGGAGACCTTCAAGGGCATCTTCTCCGAGAACGTCGAGGCCGCCCTGTACCCCGAGCTCGAGGTTGCCGACGGCAAGCCCGTCTTCCCGCATGATCCGGAGCTCCAGCTGCGCCTTGCCATTCAGGCAGTCTTTGGCAGCTGGATGAACGAGCGTGCGTGTATCTACCGCAAGCAGCATGGTATCTCCGACGAGCTCGGTACCGCCGTCAACGTTCAGGCCATGGCTTTTGGTAACAAAGGCGAGACCTCTGCGACGGGTGTCGCCTTTACGCGTAATCCGGCCGACGGCACCAAGGAGTTCTATGGTGACTTTTTGGTTAACGCCCAGGGCGAGGACGTCGTCGCCGGCATCCGTAACACCGAGCCCATCGCCGACCTCAAGACCACCCCGGGGCTCGAGTCCGCAGGCGAGGAGCTCGAGCGTGTGTTCCTGACGCTCGAGGATCACTATCGCGACATGTGCGATATCGAGTTCACCATCGAGCAGGGCAAGCTCTGGATGCTCCAGACCCGCGTGGGCAAGCGCACCGCTACCGCCGCGCTGCGCATCGCTATCGAGATGGTCGAAGAGGGCCTCATCACCCGCGAGGAGGCTGTGAGCCGCATCGATCCCGCGCAGCTCGATCAGCTCCTGCACCCGCAGCTCGACTCCTCCAAGAAGTACGAGGCCCTGGCCAGCGGCCTTAACGCCAGCCCCGGTGCCGCCGTGGGCGAGGTCGTGTTCTCGAGTGACGACGCCGTCGCGCGTGCCGCCGAGGGTCACAAGGTCATTCTGGTTCGTTGGGAGACCAACCCCGACGACCTGAAGGGCATGGTCGCCGCCGAGGGCATCCTGACCAGCCACGGTGGCAAGACGAGCCATGCCGCCGTTATCGCCCGCGGCATGGGTACGCCCTGCGTCTGCGGCGTTGAGCGCTTCCACATTGACGCGGCAGAGAAGGTTGTGCGCATCGAGGGCAGCGACCGCGTACTGCGCGAGGGCGATGTCATCTCCATCGACGGCACCCAGGGTGTCGTCGTCGACGGCGCGGTCGACCTGGTTTCGGCCGAGCTCACCGGCGACCTGGACACCATCCTGTCTTGGGCCGATGAGATCCGTCTGGACGAGACCGACGGTCACGCCAACCACGTGCGCGTTAATGCCGACAACCCCGAGGACGCCGCGCTCGCTCTTGAGTTTGGCGCCGAGGCCATCGGTCTGTGCCGCACCGAGCACATGTTCCTGGGCGATCGTAAGAAAATTATCCAGAGCTTTATCCTGTCCGACGACGAGGCCGTGAAGCAGCAGGCCCTGGCCGACCTGCTCAAGGTTCAGACCGAGGACTTCCTGGCGATGTTCAAGACCATGTCCGGTCGCGATGTGGTTGTCCGCCTGCTCGATCCGCCGCTTCATGAGTTCCTGGATAATCCTCGCGAGCTCGAGGTCGCCATCACCAAGAAGGAAGCCGCTGGCGCCGGCGAGGAAGAGCTTGCCGCCTTGCGTGCCCGCCTACGTCGCATCGACGGCATGGTCGAGTCCAACCCCATGCTGGGCTTGCGCGGCGTGCGCCTGTCCGTCGTCTTTAGCGACCTGCCGCTCATGCAGGTTCGCGCCGTCGCCACGGCTGCTGCCCGCCTGATCAAGGAGGGTGTCGACCCGCGCCCCGAGATCATGGTTCCGCTCGTTTCCATCACGGCCGAGCATGTCCAGACCCGCGAGATCATCGAGCGGGTAATCGCCGAGGTTTCCGCCGAGGAGGGCGTCGAGCTCAATATTCCCGTGGGCACGATGCTCGAGCTGCCGCGCGCCTGCATGGTCGCTGACGAGATCGCCCACCACGCCGACTTCTTCTGCTTTGGCACCAACGACCTTACCCAGACGACCTTCGGCTTCTCTCGTGACGATGCCGAGGCCAAGTTCATCCCGCTGTACATGCACAAGAAGATCTTGAAGGACAACCCCTTCGAGACCATCGACGCGGCGGTGCTTGAGCTGGTGCGCGTGGCCGTCGAGAAGGGTCGTGCCACCAATCCCGACATGCACTTTGGCGTGTGCGGCGAGCACGGCGGCGACCCCAAGTCCATCAAGGGCCTGTTTAACGTGGCTGACGTGGACTACGTGTCCTGCTCGCCCTATCGCGTGCCCCTCGCGCGCCTGGCCGCCGCTCAGGCCAAGCTTGAGGCCAAGCGTTCCGCCTAACGTTTTGGGTATAGACGCCTAGCGTAGCCCCCTTCATGCCGTCCGTCTCATTCGTGAGGCGGGCGGCTATCATGTGCGGGTTTTGTCTTTTTGTCTGCGTAAAAAATTGTTCTTGCAGCAGAAACCCGCGCGTGTATACTCGAATACGTTTGTTCAACTACGTGCCGGCCAAGGTGGTACGGCACCTCTAGAAGAGTAAGGAATTGCACATGGATTACATCCGCGCAATCGAGCGTCAGCAGATCCGCGAGGACATTCCTCAGGTTCGCGTCGCCGACAACGTCAAGGTTCACTACCGCATTAAGGAAGGCGACCGCGAGCGCATCCAGGTCTTCCAGGGCGACGTCATCCGCATGGCCGGCGCCGGTGCCCGCGAGACCTTCACCGTCCGCAAGATGTCCTTCGGTGTCGGTGTTGAGCGTACCTTCCCGCTTCACAGCCCCAAGATCGCCAAGCTCGAGGTCGTTCGTCATGGTCGCGTCCGTCGCGCCAAGCTGTACTACCTCCGCGACAAGGTGGGCAAGGCTGCTCGCATCCCCGAGAAGCGCTAAGAAGATCGCAGCGTCTGTCCACTCGTTTGGACGTAAGGGTCACCTTCGGGTGGCCCTTCTTTTTATCTGATTTGCATGCAAGGAGGGCCTGGTATGGCCAATATGACGAGCTCGGTTTCGGCATCGCAAGTTGCCGGCGAGCTGGCGAGCGCTATGTTTGAGGAGATTCCCGCCCTCGTGGAGCATTATCGCGAGGATCCGCGCCAGCAGGTGATCAAGGCTTGCGAGCGTGCCCTTAAGCGTCATGCCAAGGAGCTTGCCGAGCGCGAGCGCGTCAACGGCATGTACGAGCTTATGCATGAGCTCGGCGGCGATGGCGTTGTCGTGGGTGTCGACGAGGTGGGCCGTGGCTCGGTAGCGGGTCCCTTGACCGTGTGTGCAGTGTGTCTTCCGATGGGGCCGCGCATCTGGGGCATCAACGATTCCAAAAAGCTCACGCCGGCGCGCCGCGAGTTGCTCTCAGTGAAGATTGCCGAGGTGGCGACGGCGATCGGTTTTTGCCATATTGCGCCTGCGGATATCGACGATATGGGCATGGCCCGCGCCATCCGCGCTGCCGTCGCGGGCGCGGTGGCCGATACGGGACTCGAGCCCGACTGCGTCCTCATGGACGGCAACCCCTTAGGCGCCGTTCCCAACGAGCGCGACGTGGTGAAGGGCGATGCCAAGATCGCCTGCATCGCGGCAGCATCCATCATGGCAAAGGTCACGCGTGACGAGATGATGGTCGAGTACGACGCCGAGTACCCCGAGTACCATCTGGCCGAGTCGAAGGGCTATGCGAGCCCCGAGCACATCGAGGCCATTCGCAAACATGGACTTTGTCCGCTGCACCGCGTGAGCTTTTGCGGAAACTTTCTGCAGACTGAGCGCCTTTTCTAGGTCAATTGTGGAGACAGGGACCTCTGGGGTTTTATAAACCTGCTGGTAGCGGGCCGTATGCAACACCATTGCTGCGTACGGCCCGTTTTTTGTCGGCATTTGGTCAGCTTTTGGTTTGCTTCCGGTACTTACCCGCATGAAAGGTGCTCTCATCATCGGGGCAATGCAGTGTGCGGGAAAGGAGACCCCATGAGTGCCGCAAGCAAAAAGAGTAAGACGCAGCAGCTCAAGGAGTGTTGGGAAAACGGCAAGCTCGACTGCGGGGCGATGACGCCCGAGTTTATCAAGGGACTCAGTCCTCGCGAGCTGGGCATGCTGGGCGAGCTGATCACCATCGACTACTTTAACGAGCGCGGCTACACCTTGCTGGAGCAGGGTTATCGTTGCACCGAGGGCGAGGCCGACCTGGTGCTGCTCGATGAGCTCGACGATGTCGTGGTGATGGCCGAGGTCAAGACCAGACGCGTTGCGCTGGATTGCAGCACGCGGGTCTTTCCCGAGGAGGCCGTGGACGCCCAAAAGCAACGTCGCTACCGCCGCATCGCAAGTTGCTATCTAATGGAGCATTATCCGCTCAAGGCGATTCGCTTCGATGCCGTGGGCGTTACCATTCGCGGCGGGCATATCGCCGAGATCGAGCACCAGTACAACGCGTTCGATTGGCAGGTGTCGTGATGGCGTTCGAGACGTTTGCCGTTCACGCGGCCTGCATCCGCGGCGTCGAGGCGATTCCCGTCACGGTCGAGGTCTCGCTTGCCGGCGGCGTTCCGGGCATCCAGATGCTCGGCATACCGAGTATGGAGGTGATGGAGTCGCGCGGTCGTATTCGCTGCGCGATGCGCTCCGCCGGGTTCGAGATCCCGCGCTCGGGCATTACGGTCAATCTGGCGCCCGGCGATATCCGCAAGACCGGTAGCGGCTTTGATCTGCCCATCGCCATCGCGGTATTGGCGGCCGATGGGCAGATTCCCCGCGACAACCTCGATCGTTGTCTTATCGCTGGTGAGCTTGGCTTGGACGGTACGGTGCTTCCTGTCAAGGGCGAGGTGGCGTTTCAGTTATTGGCGCGTGATTTGGGGCTGTCCTTTATCGCCGGCAGGTCAGACCAGCATGTGCCACTCGCGGGCGTGGATTGCGGATTCATCGATCATTTGTCTCAGCTTGCTCATGGTATGGGCGATGCCGCGCGGCACTACTTGGATTCCGAGGGCGTCGAAGCGACCTTTGAGCCTGAGCTCGACTATGCCGACGTGCTGGGGCAGGAAGTCGCTAAACGCGGCATGGCGCTTGCGGCGGCAGGAGAACTCGGCTTGCTCATGATCGGGTCTCCGGGATCGGGCAAGACGATGCTCGCACGCCGTATGACCGGCATCCTGCCCGAGCTTTCCGTTGAGGATCAGCAGGAGGCACTGTGCATCCATTCGGTTTTGGGTGAGAACATTGATGGCTTGTTGGCGGGGCACCGCCCCTTCCGCAGTCCCCACCACAGTATTTCGACCGCAGGCCTTATCGGCGGCGGGCGCCCGGTGCACCCGGGTGAGATCAGCCTTGCTCATGGCGGCGTGCTCTTTTTGGACGAGCTTGCCGAGTTTCCCACTGGCGTGCTGCAGACGCTGCGTCAGCCCATCGAGCGCGGCTACGTGAGGATCGTACGCGTCGACGGGGCTTTTACCTTCCCGTCGCGCTTTCAGCTGCTGGCTGCGAGCAATCCCTGCCCCTGCGGCTTTTTGGGCGATCGCGAGGTGCCGTGTCGCTGCTCGGCGGCGATGGTCGAGCGCTATCGGTCTAAACTGCGCGGTCCTTTGGCCGACCGTATCGACATGATGATCGATGTGACCCGTCCCGACCCTCAAGTGATTATCGAGGGTGCGGAGGGCATGTCGTCGGCCGAGTTACGTGACTACGTTGTGCGCGGTCGCGCCTTTCGCGCTTGGCGCGAATCCCGCATGGACGATGCGGATGCCGAGGCCGAGGATGACGAGACACGGTCCATTGACGGCGTCGTTTCGACCTTTGAGCTCGATGATGCGGCGGAGAAGTGTGTGCTCGGCCTGTCGAAGCGCACGCATCTCACAGGGCGTGGCATCGTGCGCCTGGTTCGCATTGCGCGCACGATCGCAGATGTCGCCGAGAGCGAGCAGGTGACGCAGGACCACGTGCTCGAGGCGGCGATGTACCAGGGAAGGAGGGACCAATGATGGCTGAGGGGACCTTCGAGCTGCATCCAGGTGACGCGTTGTATCCCGAGACCGTTTTGGAGCTTTCTGATGTACCTCAGACGCTCTATGTGCGCGGCAACCCCGAGGCGCTTTCGACGCCCGCGCTCTCCATCATCGGTGCGCGAAAGGCCTCGCCGTATGGTCTTGCCGTGGCAGAGCTTGCGGCGAAGGTGGCGGTTGAGGCGGGAGTGACGGTAGTTTCGGGCGGTGCGGTCGGTTGTGACCAGGCCTCGGGTTGGGCTGCGGTCAACGCCGGCGGCAAACACGTTGTGGTGCTGGGGACGGGCGCCGACGTGGTCTACCCGCGTTCGAGCGCGGGGCTGATTACGCGCACGCTTGATACGGGTGGCGCGGTCGTGTCGATCTCTCCGTGGGGCATGGGTCCGCGCAAGTTCGCCTTTCCGCGCCGCAATCGCGTAATCGCGGCCCTGTCGCAAGCCCTCTTTGTATCCGAGGCGGGTATGCCTTCTGGGACGTTTTCCACAGCCGAGGCTGCTATGGATTTGGGGCGCGAACTTCTTGCCGTGCCGGGGTCGATCCTATCGCCCGAGTCGCGTGGCACGAATTACCTCATTGCGAACGGTGCCTGCTGCATCGTCGACGAGGAATCTATCGAGATGGCTATCTCACGCATCTACGGAACCCTGCGCTACTCGCGCCCCGATGCTCCCGGCATTGCCGACCTGGATCCAACGCAGCAGACCGTGATGCATGCGCTCATCGCCTCTCCGCTCAAGGTCGACGACATCGCGGCGCTCGTCTCGCTCGATGCTGTCGGCGTACTCAAACTCTTGGGTTCGTTTGAACTCGAGGGTCTTATCGAGCGCATGATGGATGGAAGGTATGCGCCCTCCAAGTTTGCCCTTCACGCCCAGACACCCTTCGGTCACAATGGAAAACGTGTCAATTAGAAAGGTGTTTGCAGATGCAGTTCGATCAGGTGACAGTTATCGGTGGCGGTCTGGCGGGTTCGGAGTGCGCGATCCAGCTGGCAGATCGCGGTTTTGCCGTAAAGCTGTGCGAGATGCGCCCCCAGGTGAGCTCCCCGGCTCACCATACCGATCACCTGGCAGAGCTCGTCTGCTCGAATTCGTTTAAGTCGACCCGTCCGGATTCCGCGGCTGGTTTGCTGAAGGCCGAGCTTGAGCGCATGGGTTCAGTCCTGCTCGATTGCGCCCATCGCGCGGCTGTTCCCGCCGGTGGCGCCTTGGCGGTCGACCGCGTCAAGTTTTCCGAGCTTGTCGAGGCCGAGGTTGCCGCTCGTCCCAATATCGAGGTCGTGCACGGTGAGGTCACACAGATTCCCGAGGGTCACGTGGTCATTGCCGCGGGCCCGCTGTGTTCACCGGCGCTGAGCGAAGAGGTTATGAAGCTCGTCGGTGGCGATGCCCTGGCATTCTTTGATGCGGCGGCGCCGATCGTCGATGCCTCCACGCTCGATATGGACGTGCTGTTCTCGCAGTCGCGCTACGAGGAGCAGGGGAGCGGCGACTATCTCAACGCTCCGCTCAACAAGGAGGAGTACGAGGCCTTTATCGAGGCGCTTACCACGGCCGACCGCGTGGTGCTCAAAGACTTTGAGGGCGGCGATCTGTTCCAAGCCTGCCAGCCTGCCGAGGAAGTTGCGCGCACCGGCAAGGACGCCATTCGCTTTGGCGCCATGAAGCCCGTCGGCCTCACCGACCCGCGTACCGGACGTCGCCCCTGGGCGGCGATTCAGCTGCGTGCCGAGAACAAGGAGAAGACCGCCTATAACCTGGTGGGCTTCCAGACCAACTTGACCTTTGGCGAGCAGAAGCGCGTCTTCCATATGGTGCCGGGCCTGGAGAACGCTGAGTTCTTCCGCTACGGTGTCATGCACCGCAATACCTTTGTCGACGCCCCTCACGTGCTCGATAGCACCTTTGCCGTGCCCGGTACCGGCGTGCGCCTGGCCGGTCAGATCACCGGCACCGAGGGGTACATGGAAGCCGTGGCGACAGGTCTGCTCGCGGCGCTCAACACCTATGCCGAGGCTATCGGTGCCGCGGGCGTCGAGTTGCCGCGTGTGGGCGCCCTGGGTGCGCTCGTGGGCTATGCGACCGATCCTGCCACCGTGGGCTATCAGCCTATGCATGTCAACTTTGGCCTGGTGCCGCCACTCGAGGATGGTAAGCGCCGCAGCAAACGCGACCGCTATCAGGCTTATGCGGATCGCGCCCTCGAGGCCCTTGATGCCTACTTGGCCACGCGCTCCGACTTGTTTGGAGGCGACCGGTCATAGCCTTTGACCTGTACGACACCGTCGACTCGTTTATCGCCTATATCGCACGTGTTGAGGGACTTTCTCCCAACACGGTGACGGCCTATGGCTCGAGGCTAGAGCGCTTTGCTGTCTGGTGCGAGCACGAGAATATTGATGCTTTCGCTGCCGACGTGCGCACCATTCGTCGCTATCTTGCCGAGCTTTCGCGTGAGCAGGTGGCTCCCCGAACGCTTGCGGCGCACCTGTCGGCTATTCGATCTCTCTATCGCTGGATGGCTGCCGAGGGGATTGTCGAGGGCGATGCGGTCTCGGCGATCGCATCGCCCAAGCTGCCACGTGACCTGCCGGGCGTCCTTACGACCCAGCAGGTCGAGGCGCTGCTCAAGACGCCTGATACCTCGACGCCCGCGGGACTGCGCGATGCGGCGATGCTTGAGTTGCTCTATGCCTCCGGCGCGCGAATCTCGGAGCTCGCGGCGTTCAACGTGGAGTCTATTGGTTGGTCCGAGCGAACGCTGCGACTTTGGGGCAAGGGGAGCAAGGAGCGTATCGTCCCTCTGTATCGTCGCGCACTCGAGGCGACGCGTCTCTATATTGAGGAGGGGAGGCCGGAGTTGCTCGCTCAGGCAAAGCGCCGTGACCCCGCTACCGGGCCGCATCCGCTGCTTATATCGGCGCGCGGCAATCGCATGAGTGCCGCCATGCTCAGGCGGCGGTTCCATACGCTGGCGACGCTCGCCGGCATTCCGGCCGACATTGCCCCGCATGCGATGCGCCATACCTTTGCGACCGATTTGCTCGAGGGCGGTGCGGACCTGCGCTCGGTTCAAGAGCTGCTAGGTCATGCGAGCCTGTCCACGACGCAGATCTACACGCATCTCACGCCCGATCGGCTCAAACGTGCCGTGGCTCAAGCCCATCCCCGCGGCGAATAGTGGCTGGGACGTCCCGCGCCGCACTCAGGTGTGTGGTTTTGATTGCGGGTTGGCAGGAAGATGCATTCCTGCTATCATTCATCGGGTTGCTTCACGGCAACATGTTTTTATCACGCACGCGCGGCTACTTCATACCGTGGTGCCCGGGCTTTGGTAGCACATGTCCGGGTTGGTTTTGGAGGATGACCCCGCGCGGAGGCAAACCACAGGAGGTTTAACATGGCTACCAAGATTAATATCCGCACCCTGCTCGAGGCCGGCTGCCACTTCGGTC
>DBFAHJ010000254.1:0-2581 GCA_048227095.1 Collinsella aerofaciens
GTCCACCGTCAGACGCAAAGGCTGGCGCGGAGCGTGGATAACACGACGGGCACCCAAGGCTGCCTCGATCTTGTCGAGTGCCTTTGACAGGCGTGCGTCCTCGACCGGCTTGACGACATAGTCGACCGCATCGAGGTTATACGCATCGGCGGCAAACTCGGCAAACGCCGTCACAAACACAACCACCGGCGGCGTCTTTAGGTTCTGCAGCGTCTCGGCAAGCTCAATTCCCGAGCGGCCGGGCATCGTGATGTCCAAAAACAACACGTTGGGCTTGTTCGAGAGAATCGACTCCACGGCCTCGGTGACATTGCCCGCCTCGGCAATCTGGCCCACACGCGTATCCTTTTCCAACAGATAGCGTAGCTCAGCCCTAATGGGAGGTTCGTCATCAACCACCAAGATGTTCCAGCCTTCGGACATATGTGCTTCCCCTCTTTTTCTCTCAATCCAACCGCGTGCTACGCCGTCAACGGCGCCGGCTCATGCGGCTCGCCGTTCAGCTCGACGATGACCTGCGTTCCCACGCCCTCCTGGGACTTCACGCGCATGCCGGAATCTTCTCCGTAAAAGAAATGGATGCGCTGAAGCACGTTGAAGAGCGCCAGGCCGCAACCTCGCTTGACGGAGCCGTCGGCGGTAATGCTCTCGGGCCCCTCCAGGCGATGTTGCTCAAACAGATGCGCGCAGACTTCTTCGCTCATACCGATGCCGTCGTCCTCGACGATGATCTCCAAACCGTCATCGGTCTCGAAAGCCCTAACATGAATAGAAAGCGGCTCGGTCTCGCGCTGCGCGTGCTTGATGCAGTTTTCGAGCAACGGCTGCAAGATAAACGGCGGCACCATGCAATCGCGCACCTCAAAGTCGATATCGACCGAGACGCGCAGACGGCCGTCGCCATAACGAGCCTGCATAAGATTGATATAGCGAGTGCCCTGTTCCACCTCGTGCTCGAGCGTTGTGAGGGTATCGGAATCAGAAAGCGTCTGACGGTAGTAGTTGGAGAAGTCGATCAGCAGCGATCGCGCCTTGTCGGGCTCGGTTCGAACGAGCGACACGATGGTGCTGATGGTGTTAAACAGAAAATGAGGATCGACCTGCGATTGCAAGGCGCGCAGCTCCACGCGGGCCGTAAGCTCGTCCTGGCGCTCGAGCTCAAAGCTCGCAAGCTGCGTGGAAATGAGGTCGGCAAAGCCCGAGGCAAGCGCCGTCTGGCGCATATCGATGCTGCTCAGACGGGGATAATACAGCTCGAGCGTGCCCACGCAATGCCCGCGCACGGTAAGCGGTGCGACAATACCGGCGCGCAGGCGCGGAAAGTAGCCACCTGTCTCGGTCGAGGCATCGCGCGAGAACACGCTTTGCTCACCGCTGTTGATCACGTTGAGCGTAGTCCGCAGCACCACCGGGGTGCCCGCGGGGCATTTTGCCGAGTCCTCGCCCCAGCTTGCCAACACCTGCTTGCCGTCGGTAAAGCAGATGGCAGAGGCGATAGTTTCGGACAGGATGATCTTAGAGGCGCCCAGGGCAGCTTCGGGCGTAAGGCCGCGCGACGTGTAGGCGAATATTTTTGAAGCGATGGCGAGCGTGCGGTCGGTTGCGCTCGATGTGAGGTCGTCGGGAACGACAAAGACGTACGAGAAGAAGAAGCACAGCATGACCAAGCCGGCAATGACGACAACGGCCGGAACGGGATTGGGATTATCGGTTAGATCCCAGATGAGCAGCAGGATAAGCAGCGGAACGACAATACCGAGCAAGATGGCTTGAACCACATGCTGAGCGGTACGAAAGACCTTGGTAGAGTTGTAGCTCTTGCCCAGAATCAGCCTATTGAGATCCACCGTCATCTCCTTCTTACCGACACACCCCATAGCAATAAAGAGGACCGCAAGCGACCCTCTCCATTGCATTATGCAATCAAATACTGTGTTTTACATCAAGCCATCGATGAACGGTAGCTTAGGCGCTGTACTTGTTTGCCTCGCCGAAGGTGCCGCCCTCGACAATCCAGCCGTCCTTCATGATGACGTCCATGTTGTCGGTGTTGAGCACGTGGATGTCGGCGGCGACGTCACCGTTGACGACCAGCAGGTCGGCGCACTTGCCGGCCTCGATGGAACCGGTCTCGTCCTCGATGTGGCACATCTTGGCACCGTTGAGGGTGGCGCAGGTGATGGTCTCGACCGGAGTGAAGCCGATCTTGTCGACGAACTCGTACATCTCCTCGATGGAGCAAGTGCCGTACGGGGTGACGAAGGAGAAGGAGTCGGAGCCGATCGTCATGACGACGCCGCGCTTCTTGGCCTCGCGCAGGCAGTCGTAGTTGCGCTGCAGCTCCTTCTCGACCAGAGTGCCCTCGTACTTGTCGTGCAGCTCGGGAACGTAGACGGGCGGATAGGTGGCGTACCAGGTGGGCAGGAAGGCGATCGTCGGAGTGAAGAAGGTGCCCTGCTCGGCCATGAGGTCCATGGTGCGCTCATCGATATCGAAGCCGTGAATCAGCTGCTCGCAGCCAAAGCGAACGGAATCGTAGGCAGCGGCGTGGTTGTTGTAGCAGTGGCTCCACACGGGGATG
>DBFAHJ010000255.1:0-8056 GCA_048227095.1 Collinsella aerofaciens
CTCTCTGGGCATGAATGCCTTCCAGACGCTGCTCTACGTTATGATTCCGCAGACGTTCCGCAATGTTTTGCCTACGCTGACCAGCGAGTTTATCTTGCTTTACAAGGATACGTCGCTGCTTGCCGCCGTGGGTGTGGTCGAAATCGTCATGAACGCCCGTACCATCGTGGCCACGACGGGCTCCATTACACCGTACGTGGTTGCCGCCCTGTTCTATCTGGTCATCACCCTGCCGCTCGCTCGCTTGGTGAGCGGTC
Organism: Collinsella aerofaciens; assembly: GCA_048227095.1. Lineage (GTDB taxonomy): Bacteria > Actinomycetota > Coriobacteriia > Coriobacteriales > Coriobacteriaceae > Collinsella > Collinsella aerofaciens_CF. The sequence goes on from DBFAHJ010000255.1 coordinate 258, forward strand.
TTGAGGCGAGGCTTTTGGGTACGACCGAGACCAAGAAGAAGCGTCCCGCCAAGAGCGCCGGACAGGTTGTCGCGACGCCTGCCGATCACATCGCCGGTCTGTAAGGAGGTCCTATCATGAGCGAAACCAATAACTCGAACGAGGTCGTCGTCAGCATTAAGAACCTCCAGAAGGCCTTTGGCGATAACGTGGTCCTGCGCGATATCGATCTGGATGTGCATAAGGGCGAGGTCGTCGTAGTTCTGGGTCCTTCGGGCTCGGGCAAGTCGACGATGCTTCGCTGCATCAATCGTCTGGAGCATCCTACGAGTGGTTCGATTGTCGTCGAGGGCGTGGATGTGTGCGCCAAGGGCGTTGACCTCAATAAGGTGCGTACGCACTTGGGCATGGTGTTTCAGCAGTTCAACCTGTTCCCGCACCTGTCGGTCAAAAAGAACGTCATGCTTGCGCAGCAAAAGGTGCTCAAGCGCAGCAAGGAAGAGGCCGAGAAGATCGCCGTCGAGGAGCTGACCAAGGTCGGTCTTGCCGAGCGTATCGACTTTATGCCGAGCCAGCTCTCGGGCGGCCAGCAGCAGCGCGTTGCCATCGCCCGCGCCCTGTCGATGAACCCTCACGTTATGCTCTTTGACGAGGCCACGTCGGCGCTCGATCCCGAGCTGGTTCGCGACGTTCTGGGTGTCATGCGCGACCTGGCACGCGATGGCATGACCATGATCGTCGTGACGCACGAGATGGGCTTTGCCCGCGACGTCGCCGACCGCGTCGTCTTTATGGACGGCGGCGTCATTGTGGAAGAGGGTACGCCGAGCGAGGTCTTCGACCACCCCAAGAGCGAGCGCACCAAGGCGTTCTTGGGCAATATCTCGTAGCCGGTTGATGTAACTGCCGTTATAAAAGAGCGGGGGCTGGACTTGAATCCAGCCCCCGCTCTTTTGTAGGGATAAGGATGCGCTTTGATGCAGACTCTTTTGGAGGTCCTGGGTTCGTTACGCGAGCTCGGCTCCGAGGGCCTTGCAAGCGGTCTCGCCCTCATCGTCGGGCGCATCGTAGCAAATGACGGAATCGACGACATTGACGCCCGCCTCGTCGGCATCGGCCTTCCAGTTGTCCATCCACTCGCCCTCGGCCCACGAATAAGAGCCAAAGAGGACGACCTTCTTATCGCCGAGGGTCTCCTTGACCTCGTCCCACATAGGCTGGAACTCGTCATACTCAAGCTCCTCGGAACCCATGGCGGGGCAGCCGAAGGCAATGGCGTCATAGTTGGCGGCCTTGTCTGCGGAGAAGTCGGCGCAGGAGATGACCTCTGCCTCGGCGCCGGCACCGGTTGCACCCTCGGCAACGAAGTTTGCCATGGCCTCGGTGTTGCCTGTACCGCTCCAGTAGACGACGGCGATCTTGCTCATATGTCTTCCTTTCGGTTGTGCGGCGTGCGGCCGCGTCTTGTATGCTCTATCGGGTTGCCTGGACAAGTTGTTCCAGGGTGCAGCCCTGTTGATAGATGTAGGTAAGGTATTGCGTGCATGCGCGATAGGAATCGAAGGTCGTGAGCGCCTGCTCAACGTTTGTGTATACCTTCCATGCGCCAAAGACCTTATAGTTTTCGCCGTGCTGGACGATAAACTGATGGACATCTTCGTAGGGATAGCCCAAAAAATAGCCAATTTCGTGGGGGAACTCGCATATGCACCCCGTATCGCAGTGCCTATTTCGCGCGAGTGCGCAGACGCTGCCGTCATAGGCGCTTTCTGCGGCATTGCTGCTTGCCAGCGTGATGCGCGCGGCGAGATGCACCAGGGATGCGGGCAGGTTGTGGACATCGTAACCTTCGGCGGCTAGCGCCGTCGTGGCACGGGGGTCGGAGAGGTATCGCATGAGGTCCGCAGGGCGATACACATAGATGAGCGCTCCGCAGGGGCGCCAGACCAAAACGCTCATATGGATTCCGAGTGGCTGGAGCTCGCGGTTGCATTGGGCTATGACGGCGAGCAGGCGAGAGCGTCGCTCTTCGATATGGGCGGCGCCGGGTTTTCCGTTTTGGTTGGCGTAGACGCCGGGATAGGTAAAGAGCGAAGCCGGCTTGATGCCTGCGAGCGTAGGGGAGCAGTTGCGCACGACAGCCGTTTGGTATGTTGGGATGTCAATGGTTCGAGTCACGATGCTCCTTTCGGGTCCTCAGTTGTTAGCCTAGGAAAACTTATACACGAAAGTAAGCCATGGTCAACAAAAAAGTTTGAAGAGGGAAACTAATTGACCGAACGGACACGATTTTGGGTTAAGATGGGGACACCCCATGGGGGTATCTAGATAGTGCTACTTGAAAGGGGAACGCATGAGTAACTTGCTCAACCCCGCGAATCTCATCGTGTTGGCCGTCATTGCCGTCGGCATGTTTTTTGGACTGCGTCGCATTGTCGCTTCGACACACGGAAAGAGCTGCTGCAGCGATGGCACGAGCGGTAAGAAGGCCAAGAAGGTAGTGGTTGCGGATACCGATCCGTCCCACTACCCCTATAGCGATGAGCTGCTCATCGGCGGCATGAGCTGTGACGGCTGCGCTCAGAACGTAGCCAATGCCCTCAATGCGCTGGATGGCGTGTGGGCAACGGTGACGTATGCGGACCACACAGCGCGCGTGCGCTCCAAGCGGCCGATCGATCGCGGTGTCCTTGAGGCTGCCGTGAGAGATGCGGGTTACTACGTTATGACGCTGTAGGCCTTGCCTTGGATGCGCGTCCTTGTCTAGGCTCGTCCGCGTAGCTCGATGTCCTGGATGTCGTCGAAGTCGATGGCGATATCTTTGAGCTTGAGGAGTTTGAAAGCAGGGAGCGCCTCGTCGAGGATGCCGGTGCGGCTGCGATAGCCGTATGTATCGTAATAGGTGACACGAACCAAGTCGCCACGCTTGAGGCCCTCGAGCTTTTTCGAAAGTTCGAGGGCTTTTTCTTCTGTGAGTTCGCATTTTGGCTCGGCGGTGATCTCTTGTTTACGCACGAGCTCGTAGTATCCCGTGAGGGCGGCAAAGGGCATAAACTGCGCGGCACGGCCGGCACGGACGGTGCCGTTGGCGGTGAGCTTTGGGTCGGCGGAGCGACGTCTTCCCTCGGGGTCCGCTAGGCGTTCAAAAGGTGTCGGTGGCCGCATCGGCTGTTGTTGGGACTTAGGCACGATGTCCTCCAACTTGTTCGTTGCGTTCGCGCGCGGTGGCGCCGGCGGTAAAGCTTAATCCCTTGACGAGCGCGTTCTTGCCGTACTTGCCTTTCACGGCCAGGACGGCGCGCGCCAGGTCGCGCTCGCGCTCATCGGCCTCGACATCGCTAAACAGATCGATAGTGGCAAATTCCTCGGGCACAAGATTGCCAAATCCCAGGTTGATGCGCTTGACCGGTCGTTTGGGATCGACAGTCTGCGCCCAGAGCTCATCGAAATAGCCCATGATCTTCTTAAACGAATTGGTACGCTCGGGCAGCTTTCGCGAGGCGTTGGAGTGCGCAAAGAGTGCGGCATAGCCACCGCGCGGTTTGCCGCCATGCTCTCCCACAAAGATGCCATCGATTGCCTGCGCTTCGCGCACCAGGCGACGCCGTTCGTCATCGCGCTGGACGGGCTTGGGCGCACGGGGCGCGAGCTCGGGGCCGGCGGTTGCGGTGGGTTCGATACTCGATGTGCTCGAGCGCAGGTGCCCGCATCCGTCCACATACTGCGCTGTACCGCTGGCGTCGAGGCGGCGTATGTCGGCGCGTTCGCTCGCGTAGCCCACAAAGAGCGAGATGCTGTCGCAGACCACGTGCTTATCGACCAAGTCTAAAACGGCGTTGTCGACCATCTCGCGCAAGACGGTATAGGCCTGTTCGTAGGCATAACCCTTCGAGAGCACCTGTCCTGTGGTGGTCGAAGTTGCCTGCGGGCGATAGGCTTGGATATCGGCGATGGTTGTCGGCTCGCGTCCGAAGGCGTGATCGATAAGATATTCGGCATTGACGCCGAGCTCGTCGTAGAGCAGGTTTTCGTCAAGGGCGGCGACGCCCATCAGGTCGTAGACGCCATACTTTTCGAGTCGGGCTGCCACGCCGGGGCCGATGCCCCAGATGTCGGTGATGGGGCGATGGGGCCAGATCTCCTTGCGAAAGGTCTCGTCGTCGAGTATGCCGATGCGGCTGGGTACGTGCTTGGCGGTAATGTCGAGCGCTACCTTGGCCTGGAATAGGTTGGGGCCGATGCCGACCGTCGCCGTGATGCCGGTGCGCGCGAGGACCTCGTCGCGCAGCGTGCAGGCGAACCCTTCCGCATCGGTGTGATAGAGGTCCAGATAGGGCGTCACGTCGATAAAGCACTCATCGATGGAGTAGACGTGCACGTCCTGGGGGCTGACGTATTCCAGATAGATACCGTAGATTTTCGCCGACACCTCCATGTAATGCTGCATGCGCGGTACGGCCGTGATGTAGTCGATGCCATCGGGAATTTCGAACAGACGGCAGCGATTGTGTATCCCGAGGTCCTTCATGGCCTGTGTGATGGCGAGGCAGATGGTCGTGCGTCCGCGTGATTCGTCGGCAACGACCAGGTTGGTGGTGAGTGGATCGAGCCCGCGGTCCACGCACTCGACGCTGGCATAAAACGTCTTGAGGTCGATGCAGATGTAGGTGTGCTGCTCGTGCGCCACGCGTCCTCCCATCAAACACATGTTCTTATCGAATACCTGTTCGATAATACCCGCTCGACCAGACACCGTCAAAACCTGTCCCTTTTTGGCGGGTATGGTCGTGCGGCTGCATCGGGTTTTTAACGCAGCCCTAAAGAGCGCGAAACAGCTCGGAAAAGCTCGCTTCGTAGCATGAGCCTAACGATCGATACCGCCTATACGCACGGAAGGGTTGTGGAAAAGATGGTCAATTATGGGTTTGGTATGCCGACGCGCCTTGTTGCGGATGGAGACGTGGCTCGCTGGTGCGGACGATTGGTCGCTCACTACGGTGGCACCAAGGCGCTGGTCGTGCTGGGCGGAGACAAGCATACGCGTGATGAGCTCGTCTCGGCGGCGCTCGGCTCGCTCGATCGCGCCCTGCTCGAACGCGTGCTTTTTCGCTGCGACTCGGTTGAGAGCGACAGGGGAGACGAGCTGATCGACGAAGCCGTGGCCCTGGCGACCGACGAAGGCGTGGACTTTGTCCTGGCGATTGGCGATGCCGATACTGCCGGCTTTGCGCGCGAGCTCGCGCGTCGCATGGCGGCGCTCGATGCCGGCGAAGACGGCTTTGTGCCTTATGGATGCAGTGTCTCGGAGGGCAAGGTGCCTGCTGTCGTGGGCACCGGCGAGGTTCCCGTTTTTGCCATTATCGCGCCCGAACTGCTGGAGGGCATCGGGTCTCCTTTGCGTGAGTTGCTCGGTAGCGTCTGCGCTGCGGCCTAATATCTGCCAGGAAGGGACAGGTTAATTTTGGTAGGTAAAGCGTTTGACCTGCCAAAATTAACCTGTCCCTTTTTGGTCGGTCGCCGTTTAGGGGCGGATTGGCAACGCTCGCTGATTACGGTCTTGACCTGCGCTAGAATAGGGTCATCTGATTATCCGGGCGCATGGAGGTATGCGCCCGTATGTTGAGGAGGACTTTATGGCAACTGTTGCCGCACCTATCGACGCTACGTCGACCGCCGCTTGGAAGGCGCTCGAGGCCCATCAGGAGAAGCTCGAGGCCGAGGGTATCGACCTTAAGGCATGGTTCGCTGCCGATGCGGAGCGCGTGAACAAGCTGAGCTTTGACGCCGGTGACCTGCACTTCGACCTGTCCAAGAACCTGGTGACCGATGAGACCGTCAAGCTGCTGTGCGATCTTGCCCGCGAGGTGAAGCTCGAGGAGCGCCGCGACGCCATGTTCTCCGGCGAGCACATCAACACCACCGAGGACCGCGCCGTCCTGCACACCGCGCTTCGTCGCCCGGCAAGCGAGAAGGGCCAGCTCATTGTCGACGGCCAGGACGTCGTCGCCGACGTGCACGAGGTCCTCGACCGCATGTATGCCTTCGCCGAGCGCGTGCGCTCCGGTGAGTGGAAGGGCGTTACCGGCAAGAAGATCGAGCACCTGGTGTCCATCGGCATCGGCGGCTCCGATCTGGGCCCGGTCATGGCTTACGAGGCTCTGCGTCCCTATGCTGACGCCGGTATCGACTGCCGCTACATCTCCAACATCGACCCCAACGACCAGGCCGAGAAGCTTAAGGGTTTGGACCCCGAGACCACGCTCGTGATCATCGTCTCCAAGACCTTCACCACGCTCGAGACCCTCACCAACGCTCGCGAGGTCAAGACCTGGATGCTCGAGCAGCTCAAGGCTCAGGGCGCCATCGACGGCTCCGATGAGCAGAACGCCGAGGCCGTGGCAAAGCACTTCGTCGCCGTCTCCACCGCGCTCGAGAAGGTCGAGGCCTTCGGCATCGACCCTGCCAACGCCTTCGGTTTCTGGAACTGGGTCGGCGGCCGCTATTCTGTTGACTCCGCCGTGGGCCTGTCGCTGATCGTCGTGCTCGGCCCCGAGCGCTTCCAGCAGTTCCTCGAGGGCTTCCACGCCATCGACGAGTACTTCTGCAATACCCCGCTCGAGAACAACGCCGTCGCGCTAATGGGCCTGTTCAACGTCTGGTACGTCAACTTCTTCGGTTCCAAGAGCCATGCCGTGCTGCCGTACTGCCAGTACCTGCACCGTTTCCCGGCCTACCTGCAGCAGCTCACCATGGAGTCCAACGGCAAGCATGTCCGTTGGGACGGCAGCGCCGTGACCTCCGACACCGGTGAGATCTTCTGGGGCGAGCCCGGCACCAACGGCCAGCATGCCTTCTACCAGCTGCTGCACCAGGGCACCGTGGTGGTCCCGGCCGATTTCATCGCCTTCGCCAATACCGCCAACCCTGCGACCGATAGCGGCCAGGACGTGCATGAGCTGTTCCTGGGCAACTTCCTGGCCCAGACCAAGGCGCTCGCCTTTGGCAAGACGGCCGACGAGGTTCGTGCCGAGGGCACGCCCGAGCAGATCGTCCCGGCCCGTTGCTTTGAGGGCAACCGCCCGACGACCTCGATCTTTGGCGACACGCTGACCCCGTTCGCACTCGGTGAGCTCATCGCCCTGTACGAGCACATCACGTTTGTCGAGGGCACGGTCTGGGGCATCGACTCCTACGACCAGTGGGGCGTTGAGCTGGGCAAGCAGCTTGCCAAGCAGATTACCCCGGCCTTCCACGACGACGCCGCCAAGGCCGAGCAGGACGCTTCGACCCAGGCACTCATCGAGTTCTACCGCGCTCACCGTAAGTAGTCGCTGCTGTTAACGCATCGCGCCTTATAGTCAGGGGCCCGTATCCTATCGGATGCGGGCTCCTTTGCTTTGCCGTGGTCCCGGGGCGCACGGCCTTTGTGGAACATCGCCGGGGCGCCGCGCGCTGCGAGAACCCTGCGCCTAGATCTCGGCCTCCGCATGGCCTCGCTGCGCCTCGGGCAGCTCCCCGTAGAGCGGATGGTCTTCGAGCCTAAAGCGCTCGACCTGTTCGGGAGTGCGACCGCGTACAAAGAGCCACGAGCGATCGATCGGCGTCGCCATGAGCGTGCTGGGCAGCGCGTCGGCGCGGTCGGAAAACACCCGGGCACTCTCGGGATCCTGGAACGCCAACACCAGATGCGTGTCGCAGTTGCCCATGATGGAGCGTGCGCGTGCCTCGCCATAGAGCGCATCGAGCTGGTTGGTCGACTGCAGCAGCAGCGTTGCCCAGATGTTGCGGCTTCGGATAATCGAGAGCACGTTGTCGATCTG
>DBFAHJ010000256.1:0-8073 GCA_048227095.1 Collinsella aerofaciens
GATCCCCGGCCTTGACGACGAGTTCCGCGTCATCGTCTCCCCGTGGATTCTGACGGTGCTCGTGACCGACCGCCTGGCTCGCTACTACGAGACGGTCACCAAGCACAACCTCAAGTATCGTCGCTACTATCACCAGTTCGATTACTAAGAGCAAATAACGTTTGTGTAATTGGGCCCCGCTCCTATATGGAACGGGGCCCCGTTTGGGTTGGAGAGTAATTATGAGCTACCCCCAGCTTGCCGTTATGAATATCAGCCATCGCTACTTTGATCTTGAGGAGTTCTTTTCTTCGGCGTCGGCTTCGGGCTACACGTGTTGCGAGCTTTGGACCGGGGCGATGCATCTGTATGTCGATTGCCATGGATACGATTCGCTCGAGCGGGTACGGGAGCTGTCGCAGCGGTATGGGGTTCGGATTGTGGGGCTTTGTCCCGAACAGAACAACCCCAAGCCGTGGAATATCGCGGCGCGCGGGAATGAGGCGCGTGCCCGCACGCTCGCGTACTTTAAGAACGTTGTAGATATCGCGGCGGAACTTGGAGCCGAGCAGGTCATGGTCTCGAGCGGCTGGGCATTTTTGAACGAGCCGATCGAGGACGCGTGGGGTCGCAGCGCCTCGATGCTGCGTGCGATTGCCGAGCATGCGGGAGAGTGCGGTGTGCGACTGGTGCTCGAGGCCCTACAGCCGGTTGAGTCGATGATCGTGAACTCGGCGGCCGATACGAAGTGCATGATCGAGGCAGTTGATCATGCGGCACTTAAGGCGTGTCTGGATTTGGGCGCTATGGCGGTGGCAGGGGATACCATCGACGATTATTTCGATCTGCTTGGCGATGATGTCGCGCACGTGCATTTTGTCGATGTTGCGGCAGATGGCACGACGCATCTTGCCTGGGGTGACGGCGACCGCGATATGCGCGCCGACCTGGATAGGCTGGTGGCGCGCGGCTATCGCGGAGTTGTTTCGGCCGAGACCTATGACTGGCGCTATTTTGCCGACCCCGCAGCTGCCGATGCGCAGGTAATGGCAGAGTATCGTCGTGCGATTGGCGTCTAGGTGGGGTTGGGTTGCGACAATCCGCTCCTATGTTTCCAAATGAATACGGTGTGAGCCGAGGAGGACGATTCTCCCCGCAAACACTCTAGTATGCTAAAGTACCCAGAAGACCGGCGGAGCTATGCCGGTCTTCTGCTCTATATGAAACACAGCATGAGGAGGCTCACCAGATGACGGCCACACCGTGGGGATTCCGGGACATATTGCCCGAGGAGGCTCAGGCGCGCGAGGAGATCGCGCTGACGGTGAAGGGCTGCTTTAGGGAGCATCATTACCTGCCGGTCGAGACGCCGCTACTCGAGGACAAGGGTTCGCTCGAGGAGGGCGGCCGCATTGCGGACACGCCGTTTAAGCTCTTTGATGATGATGGCCGCCTGCTGGTGGTCCGTCCCGACAACACATTGCCGATCGTGCGCCTGGTTTCGACTCGCATGCGCGCGGCCGACCTGCCCCTGCGCCTTCGCTACGAGGCGCCGGTGGTTCGCGAGTGCCAGCGCAATGCCGGCGGCTCGCGCCAGTTTACACAGCTGGGCTTTGAGCTTATCGGTGCGGGCGATACCGCGGGCGATGTCGAGATTGTCTCGCTCGTGGCCGAGGCGGTGCGCAAGCTGGCACTGCCCGATGCACGCATTATCGCAGGTAGCGTGCGTCCGTTTAAGGAACTGCTCGCGGCGTGCGAGGATCGCGAGCTGGCCGCCGAGGCCCTGCGCTGCGTGCACGCCAACGACTTTGTGGGCCTCGATGCCCGCGTGGCGGCAAGCACCGAGTCCGATGCCGTCAAGGCCGCCATTAGCGAGCTGCCGCGTCTGCACGGCGGTGCCGAGGTACTCGACCGCGTGGACACGCTGCTGGAGGCCGCCGGTATCGTCGCGCCGCTGACGCGCGAGCTGCGTGCCCTGGTCGAGGGCCTGGCACCCGAGGACGCCCAGGTGCTGTCATTCGACTTCTCCATCATGAACTCTTTCGATTACTACACGGGCCTGGTCTTTAAGGCCTATGCCGGCGGCCTGCCCGATCCGGTGGGTTCGGGCGGACGCTATGACTCCATCTTTACCGGCGCATTTGGCGACGGTATCGAGGTGCCGGCGGCGGGCTTCGCCTTTTCGCTCGAGCGCCTGGAGGCCGCGCGCACCTCGGCCGAGGATGCCGCTTCCGACGGCGATCACGCCGCGGGCCGTGGCGCCGAGGGCCCGCTGCGCATCGCTGTGCCCAAGGGCTCGCTTAAGGCCGACACGCTCGACGTGCTCGAGACTGCGGGCTTGGATGTCTCTGAGCTGCGTGACCCCGGCCGTCACCTGATCGTGCGCGGCCGCGACACGCGTGCCGGCAAGGGCGCGGTCGGAGATATCGAGTTTGTCATCGTGCGTCCCAGCGATGCGCCTGCCTTTGTGGGCTGCGGTGGTGCCGATTGCGGCATCTGCGGTTGGGACTCGCTCATTGAGGCAGACCTCAACCTGCTGCAGCTGGTCGACCTGGGCTATGGTCTGTGCACCTTTATCGAGGCGGAGCCCGCGTGGCGCGCCGGCCAGGCCGAGCGCAACTATGCCCGCCGCGGTTCGCTTCGCGTGGCCACCAAGTACCCGCGCATTGCGAGTGCCTGGTATGCCGAGCGCGGCGTGAACGCCGATATCGTCTCGCTGCACGGTAACATCGAGCTGGGCCCCATTGTCGGCATGACCGATCGCATCGTGGATATTACCGCCACGGGTGCCACGCTGCGCGACAACGACCTGGTCATCACCGGGCGCATCATGGACTGCACGGCCCGCTTCTTTGTCAACCCGGGCGCTGCGCGCCTTGATCCGCGCGTACGCAATCTGGCAGATCGCCTGGCGGCGGCCGTTAAGGACAAGCATTTTGAGCCCGTCGCGGGCTCGGCACAATAGCGCGACCGCGCACGGGCGCCCCAACGTACGGGCTGCGGGCCGATTGGCGCCGCCACCCGGCCTCTCGTTTTTCGAACACAACCTCGACCGATAGGGGATACCGATATGAAGACCATCAAGCTTGCTCCCGGTGAGCGCCTCGTTACCAACCAGCTCAACCGCAAGGGCGTGCTGCCGCAAAACATCATCGACGCCGCCCGCGATATCGTGGCCAACGTGCGTGCCAACGGGGATGCCGCGGTGCGCGATTACTGTCAGCGTTTTGACGGCGTTGAGCTGCAGAGCTTCCGCTTGCCGCAGGAGCAGATCGATGCCGCGCTCGAAGGCCTTGACCCGGCCTTTGTCGCCGCGCTTGAGAAGGCCGCGCGCCAGATTCGCGCGTTCCACCAGCGCGAGGTCGAGCAGAGCTGGTTTACCACGCGTGTGGACGGCACGATGCTCGGCGTTAAGGTGACCCCGCTCGCGGCGGCCGGCATCTATGTACCGGGCGGTCGCGCGCAATATCCCTCCACCGTGCTCATGAACGCCATTCCCGCCAAGGTCGCCGGCGTCAAGCGCGTGGTTATGGTGACCCCGCCGCAAAAAGACGGCCTGATCAGTCCCTACACGCTCGCCGCGGCAAAGCTCGGCGGCGTGGACGAGATCTATATGGTGGGCGGCGCTCAGGCCGTGGCCGCACTTGCGTATGGTACCGAGACCATTCCGCGCGTCGACAAAATTACCGGACCGGGCAACGCTTTTGTCGCCGCGGCCAAGCAGATTGTCTCGGGCGATGTGGGTATCGATATGGTCGCCGGTCCCTCCGAGGTCTGCGTGCTGGCCGACGCCACGGCCAAGCCTATGGTGGTCGCGGCAGACCTGATGGCCCAGGCCGAGCACGATCCGCTGGCAGCCTGCTATCTGGTGACTTGCGACGAGCAGTTTGCGCGCGAGGTCGAGGCTGGCATCGACATCCTGGTGGCGCAGTCGCCGCGTGCCGAGATCACGCACGCTTCGCTCGACAACGAAGGCACCATCGTGGTGGCCGCCGATATGGCTGCCGCCGTCGAGGCCGTGAACACCGTGGCGCCCGAACACCTGGAGCTGCACTGCAAGGATGCGATGGGCCTGCTTGGCGGCATTTGCAACGCCGGCGCCATCTTTGTGGGCGCTTGGAGCTCCGAGCCGCTTGGCGATTATGTTGCCGGCCCCAACCACACGCTGCCGACCGGCGGCACGGCCATGTTCTCCAACCCGCTTTCGGTCGAAGAGTTCGTTAAGCGCTCGAGCGTCATTTGCTATACGCCCGAGGGTCTGCTCTCCGACGCTCCCGCTACGCAGCGCCTGGCCGAGGCCGAGGGCCTGTGGGCGCACGCGCTCTCTGCCGCCCTGCGTCGTCGCGTGCTGGAGCAGGGCGAGGATGCCGTGAGTGCCGAGTCGTTGGCTGCGGCCGACCTGACCAAGGTCGCCTGGCCGGGCGACGCCGTGGCGACGGTTGCCGAGGGCGTTGACCTGGCGGCTGCGGGCGCGGATGGCGTTGGCGCGACTGGTAAGGAGGCCTAATATGGCCGAGCTGACGCCCCACATGAAGGAGCTCGTCCAGCCTTACCTGGCCGGTATTGAGCCCTACGATCCCAACTTTACGCCTACGCGCATCAACCTTTCGGCCAACGAGAACACCTATCCCGTGCCGACCGGCGTGCGCGAGGCGGTCGACGCTGCCCTGGCTGCCACACCGCTCAATCGCTATCCCGATCCCATGTCGAACGACCTGCGCGACGAGCTTGCTGCCTGGCATGGCGTGGCGCGCGAGAATGTCTGCGTGGGAAACGGCGGCGACGAGCTGCTCTATAACTACCTGTTGGCGTTTGGCGGCGTGGGACGGACCCTGCTCAACTGCCCGCCGTGCTTTAGCGAGTACGCGTTCTTTGCGTCGCTCTGCCAGACCGAGGTGCGTGACGTGTGGCGCGACCCCGCGACCTTTGAGCTCGACCAGACAGCCGTGCTTGCGGCAGCGCCCGAGTGCAACCTGGCAATCGTGACCTCGCCCAATAACCCCACGGGCGACGTGGCGCCGCTCGACTTTATCGCGGCGCTGTGCGATGCGTGCCCCGGCATGGTGATGGTCGACGAGGCCTACGTTGAGTTTGCCGACGATTCGTTTGGCGCGGCCACCACGGCGCAGGGGCTTATCGCCGAGCATCCCAACCTGGTGATTCTGCATACGCTGTCCAAGGCGTTTGGCGCCGCCGGCACGCGTCTGGGCTATGTGATCGCGGCGCCCGAGGTCATCGACGTGTTCGCGGCGATTCGCCAGATCTATTCGGTCAACGTGCTGAGCCAAGCCGCCGCGCTTGCCTGCGTGCGTGCCCGCGATGCGTACGCGCCCGTGGTGGCACAGGTTGCATCCGAGCGCGAGAGCGAGCTGTGCGCCCTGCGTGCAATGGCTGCCGAGGGCCTGCCCGTGGAGGCGTGGCCGAGCGCGGCGAACTTTGTGCTCGTGCGCACGCCGCATGCCACGCGCGTGCGCGAACGTCTGCGCGATGAGTATTCGATTTTGGTGCGCGACTTTAGCTATGCGCCGGGGCTTGCGGACTGTCTGCGCATTACCGTGGGTACCCCGCAGGAAAATGATGAGGTGCTGGCTGCGTTTGCCGCGCTGGTGAAGGAGGAGATGTAGATGGGCCGCTATGCCGAGGTAACCCGTAAGACGGGGGAGACCGATATTGTCGTAAAGCTCGACCTGGATGGAACCGGTGCGTGCGATATCTCGACCGGCGTGCCGTTTTTCGACCACATGCTCAACGCCTTTGGCCGCCATGGTCTGTTCGATTTGACGGTGCGCGCGGTGGGCGACGTGGAAGTCGACGCGCACCACACCGTCGAGGATACGGGCATCGTGCTGGGCGAGGCGTTTTGCCAAGCGCTGGGTGACAAGGCGGGCATTACGCGCTTTGCCGACGCGGCGATTGCCATGGACGAGACGCTCGTGATGGCCGCCGTGGATATCTCGGGCCGTGGCCAGGCCTATTGCGAGCTGCCCGTGCCGACCGAGCGCGTGGGCAGCTTTGATACCGAGCTGGCCGTCGAGTTCTTCTACGCCTTTGCGCGCGATGCCAAACTAACGCTGCACGTGCGCGAGCTGGCGGGCGGCAATTCGCACCACATTATCGAGGCCGCCTTTAAGGCCGTGGGCCGCACGATGCGCCACGCCTGCGAGCTCGATCCCCGCGTGCAGGGCATCCCCAGCACCAAGGGCTCACTGTAACCTGCCAAAAAGGGACAGGTTTATTTTGGCAGGTTTTGAAGGAGATAAGGGAGGGTCGCGTGGTCGAACCGAAGATCGTGGTGGTCGACTACCACAAGGGCAACTTGTCGAGCGTCGTGCGCGGGCTTGCGCGCGCCGGTGCCGCCGCCTGCACATCGGACGACCCGGAGCAGATTCGCAACGCCGACGGCCTGGTCATCCCGGGCGTGGGCGCGTTCTATGACGCGATCGCCTTTATGCGCCAGAGCGGCGAGGAGGCGGCCGTGCTCGACGCCGTTGCCGCTGGAACTCCGCTGCTCGGCATCTGCCTGGGCCTTCAATTATTTTTTGAGCGCGGCAACGAGGGCGTGCCTGCGGACGAGGGCGCAGTTGCCGACGGCAACACCCCCGAGCAGGCCGGTGGCCCCTGGGTCGATGGCTTGGGTATTATGCGCGGTTCGTGCGCGCGTCTGGAGTCGAGCCGCCTGAAGGTGCCGCACGTGGGGTGGGACCAGGTGCACATGACGCCTGCCGGTGCGGCCGATCCGCTGCTTACTGGTTTTGCCGAGGGCGCCAATATGTACTTCACCCACAGCTATGCGGTGGCCGACGATGCCGATGCCGCCGATGTTCTGGCACGCACGCACTACACGCGGAGCTTCCCGTGCATCGTGCGCCACGGCAACGTGTGGGGCTGCCAGTTCCATCCCGAGAAATCCTCTGCGCTGGGTCAGCGCATTCTTAAGAACTTCGTGAGCATCGTCGAGGGGGCCGGCCGATGATTCTGTTTCCCGCAATCGATTTGATCGGCGGCAAGGTCGTGCGCCTGGAGCGCGGCGACCGGAGCCGCTGCAAGGTATATTCCGACGACCCCGTGGCCGTTGCCGGCTCCTTTGCCGAGCAGGGTGCGAGCTGGGTGCACGTCGTCGACCTGTCCGCTGCCTTTGGCGAGGACGAGGACACATGCGCTGCCAACTCGGCAGCGATTAAGGCCATCTGCAGCGTCGACGGTCTGTCCGTGGACGTGGGCGGCGGCGTCCGCTCGCTCGCGCGGATCGACGAGCTGGCCGGCTACGGCGCGCGTCGCATCGCACTCGGAACGGTGCTCGTGACCGAGCCGGGATTTGCCGAGGTGGTGGCTCGCGGCTTTGGCGAGCTGTTGGTGGCAGACATCGCCGCGCGCGACGGTCAGGTCAAGGTGAACGGCTGGCGTGACGGCGCGGGCGTGGCACTCGACGACGCCGTGGCGCAGCTCACTGAGCTGGGCTTTAAGCATCTGGTGTATACCGACATCGCGCGCGATGGCATGCAGACGGGCATCGATGTGGCGGCGTATCGCCATGTTGCCAAGGTCGCGGGCTTTCCCGTCGTGGCTTCGGGCGGTATCTCGACGCTCGACGACATCCGCGCGCTGGCCGTGGTGGGCGAGGTCGCGATTGAAGGCGCCATTACCGGCCGTGCGCTCTACGAAGGCAACTTTACGCTGGCCCAGGCGCTGGCCGCCGCCCGAGGGGAGGAGTAGCCCATGCTTACCAAACGCGTAATTCCCTGCCTAGACGTCAAGGACGGCCGCGTGGTCAAGGGCGTCAACTTTGAAGGGCTGAAAGATATGGCCGACCCCGTGGAGATGGCCCGCTGGTACAACCAGTCGGGGGCGGACGAGCTGGTCTTTTACGACATCACCGCCTCTGCCGAGGGCCGCAACCTTTTTACGGATGTCCTGCGGGCAGTGGCCAGCGAGATCTTCATTCCCCTCACCGTGGGAGGAGGTATCCGCACCCTGGCGGATTTTGACCGGGTCCTCAAGTGCGGGGCGGACAAGGTGTCCGTCAACTCCGGGGCCATTGCGGATCCCTCCCTCATCGGCGCGGCGGCCAAAAAGTACGGCGACCAGTGCGTGGTC
>DBFAHJ010000257.1:0-4420 GCA_048227095.1 Collinsella aerofaciens
GATCCCCGGCCTTGACGACGAGTTCCGCGTCATCGTCTCCCCGTGGATTCTGACGGTGCTCGTGACCGACCGCCTGGCTCGCTACTACGAGACGGTCACCAAGCACAACCTCAAGTATCGTCGCTACTATCACCAGTTCGACTACTAAAGAAAACGGGTGCGGGAACGCGCCGGGCTATTGAGAGGAACACAGAATGAGACAGTACATCATCGCCAGCCATGCGCACTTCGCTACCGGCATCAAGGAGAGCATCGAGCTGCTCTCGGGCGCTCGCGACAACGTCCACGATCTTTCGATGTTCGTCGATGGCCGCATGGACGTGGCTGAGGAGGCCCAAAAACTGCTGGCGGGCATGTCTGCCGACGATGATGTCGTTGTCTGCACCGACCTCTTTGGCGGCAGCGTCAACAACGAGTTCACCAAGATCGTCCAGACGCGTCCCCGCACGTACCTCGTTACCAACATGAACCTTCCTCTGCTCATCCAGTTGCTGTTCTCTGACGAGTCGGCGCCGGTTGAGGAGACGATTCGCGCCATCGTCGCTGCGGATGATACGCGCGTGAAGTTTGTCAACGACCTGTTGGTCGATGACGACGAGGAAGAAGAGTTCTAATCCGCAGCACCTACTGACACGCCGTAAGACGGCACAAGACCTTTGGGGGGTCACATTATGATTCAGCTACTTCGCGTTGACCATCGCCTGCTTCATGGCCAGGTCGCGGTCTCTTGGGTCCAGGGCCTTGGCTCCAACTGCATTTTCTGCGTGGGCGATAAGGTCGCCAACGACCCGGTGTGGAAGACGACGCTCAAGATGGGCAAGCCTGCCGGCTGCAAGCTTGTCATCAAGGATATGGCGAATGCCATCGAGGCCATTAACTCGGGTGTGACTGACAAATACAAGATGATTATCTGCGTCGCCACCATCGCTGAGGCAAAGCAGCTTGTTGAGGGCTGCCCGCAGATCAAGTCGGTCAACCTGGGCAACACCAAGCCCAAGGACGAGAAGCGCCCCTATGCTCGTCAGGTCTCTCGTCAGATCTTCCTGACCGCGGCCGAGGAAGCCGATGTGCGCGAGATGCTGGATCGTGGCGTTGAGGTCGAGATCCGACCCCTGGCCGATGACCCCAAGGTCGACTGCGCCAGCGTGCTCTAGGCGTTTAAATTCGAAGAGTCTGAGCTCTTCGTAGTGTCCTATATGGAAAGGGGGATGTATGCTTACCCAAGCAATCCTCATCGGACTTATCGCCGCATTTGGTAAGTTCGACTGCCAGCTCGGTACGCTCTATGCGTTCCGCCCCATCGTCCTGTGCCCGCTCGTGGGCCTGGTGCTGGGGGACCTGCAGTCCGGCCTCGCGATCGGTGCGAGCCTGGAACTGCTGTTCATGGGCTCGATCTCCATCGGCGCCTACGTGCCACCTGATGAAACGATTGGCGGCGTGCTCGCCTGCGCCTTCGCTATCCAGCTGGGCCAGAGCACCGAGGCAGCCATCGCGCTCGCTATGCCCATCGCCACGCTGTGCCTTGCCATCAAGAACATCCTCAACGCCGCCCTGCCGATTTTGGTTGACCGCGCCGATGTTTTCTCTGCCCAGGGCAACCTTAAGGGCGTCTATGCGATGCACTTCCTGATCGGTTCCACCGGTATCATCATGGCGTTCCTGTTGTGCTCGCTGTCGTTCTATCTGGGTGCTGACGCTATCCAGGGCGTGCTCGACTTTATCCCCGACTTTGTCCTTGCTGGCTTTGGCGTTGCAGCCAACATCCTGCCTGCCATGGGCTTCGCCATGCTCGGCCGCCTGGTGCTCACCAAGCAGCTCGTGCCCTTCTACTTCCTGGGCTTCCTGCTGTGCTCCTACGCCAACGTGCCCGTCCTGGGCGTCGCCCTGATCGCCATCATCATCGGCATCGACAAGTTCGACCTGCTCGGCCTGGGCGGAGCCCAGCCCCAGCTCTCCGCGGAAGGGGATGAGGACGATGACTTCTAGTCCCGAGAACAAGATCACGCGCTCCGACCTCATCAAGAGCGCCGTCAACACCGGCGCCCTGGGCATGGAGTTCTCCTGGACCTACTACAAGCAGATGAACATCGCCTTCTGCCTGATGGTCGCCAACATGCTCAAGAAGATCTACGCCGGCCGCCCCGACGACTACGCCGAGGCCCTGCACCGCCACTGCGCGTTCTTCAACATCACCGTCCAGTTCGCCCCGTTCGTCGGCGGCATCGCGATGGCCATGGAGGAGAAGGTCGCCCGCGGCGAGATCGAGCCCGAGAGCGTCAACGACGTCAAGGCCGCCCTCATGGGCCCGCTGTCCGGCATCGGCGACTCCATCTTCCTGTCGACGCTGCGCGTGGTCGCCGCCGCGGTGGGCATCAGCCTGTGCCAGGCCGGCAACCCCTTCGGCCCCATCGCCTTCCTGCTCATCTACAACGTCCCCGGCTTCGCGCTGCGCATCTGGGGCGCCGTCAAGGGCTACGAGCTGGGCGTGGGCTTCCTGGACGAGGCCCAGAGGACCGGCCTCATGCAGAAGATCATGACCTGCGTGGGCATCGTGGGCGTCATGGTCGTGGGCGCCATGTGCAAGGACATGTTCTGGGCCAGCATCCCGGTGGCCATCGGCTCGGGCGACGACGCCCAGACCCTCCAGGACATCCTGGACGGCATCATGCCCGGCATGTTCGGCATGATCGCCTTCTGGCTGTACTACTGGCTGCTGTCCAAGAAGATCAACCCCATGGTGCTGATCGTGGCCACCATGGTCGTGGGCATCATCGGCGCGTTCTTCGGCGTGCTGGCGTAAGGGCCCGGCTGCATAGACTGTCATTGCAACCTGGTAAGGGGATGGAGCGGGCCTATACCCTCCATCCCCTTACTTGTATAGAGGGAGTTCGTATGTTCGCGAAGGATCGCGAAGCAATGCGCCTGACGCCGGCAGAAGTCAGGCTGATTCTTATTGAGTCCCTGCAATGGTGCGCCAACAACGCGGTGTACTTTTTAGGGCTTATCGGCGCGGCGACGTATGATCTGGCCGGCACGGCCTTTTTGGTTGCCGCCATTACGCTCGTACGCAATCTTATGACGTCGGCGGGCAATATGGTGTCGGGCTCGGTCATCGACCGTTTTGGTCCGCGCCGGACGTCGTTTGTGACGTGCGTGATTACGGCGGTGCTATCGCTTGGCGTGGGGTTGGCGCCGTTGTCTGTCCCCGGGCTTGTGTTTGCTGCGTGCGTCTTGGGGCTTGCGGGCGGCTTTATCAACACCTGCACGCATGCGTTTCCGGGATACCTGGAGTCGACCACCGAGGGCCGTACCCGCGTGAACGGCCTCATGGTCTTCTATAGCAATATCGCCTATACCGCCGGCCCGCTGCTCGGCGGCGCCATCGTGAGTTGTTTTGCCACGCAGTCTGTTTACCTGCTCATGGCTGGCATGATGGGCATGGCGGCCATGCTCTCCTTGGGCTGTCACGAGTGTGTTGCTCCCGCAAAGGGGGGGGGAAGCCGAAGGGCGGTATTCTGGGCGGCATGGCCGAGGGCGCGCGACTTACGTTTCGCGACCACGACCTGCGCCTCATCTTTATCTCGGGCTTTTTGGGTTTCTTTGCGTTTGGCGCGTTCGATTCGCTGGAGTCGTTGTTCTATCGCGATGTGCTCAACGTGGATATCGTCTGGCTGGGCTGGCTGTCCTCGGTCGTGGGCCTCACTTCCTCGGTGGGCGCGTTCATCCTGACCAAGCTTTCTGCCCGCCATGTCAACCTGCGATTGCTGCTCGGCGCGCTCATGGCCGTGGGCATTGGGTCCATGGTGTACGTGGGCACCGATATGCTGGGGGTCGCGATTATCGGTCAGGCGATTAACGGTCTGGCCTGGGGATTCCTGGAACCGCTGCAGATGATCTTGATTCAGGAGCGCGCTGACATCAAATACCTGGGGCGCATTACCGGCTTTGTGCGTTTTGGCCTGATGAGCGCCGGCGTGCTGCCGCTGCTGGCGGCTCCGTTTTTGGCGGAGGCTTTGGGCGTCCAGGCGGTGCTGTTTGGGGCATCGACCATTATTGCGCTGGTAGGAACGCTGTTCTTTGTCACACAAGGGAGGCGCCAGAGGCGTTAGCTATACATTCAATTCTAATTTAATACCACTCACCAGAGAATTTCGACCGTTCACCGAGGATTGGAACAGATTGATAAGTGGTATTAAAAACATGTTAGGTGTATGTCTATAATTGGTATCGAAAAGAAACGCGATGTATAGAGTTGCGTGCAGGACAGAAAGGAAAAGCCATGAAGGAAACCGAGAAGATCGAGATTATGCATTTCGACCAGGAGGGCTACCTCGAGGACGGCAAGGCGCTCTACGAGACCGGCAAGAAGATGACCGCGCTCGCCGACAAGGTCGCCGACGAGGGCTACGACGCCGTGTTC
>DBFAHJ010000258.1:0-6385 GCA_048227095.1 Collinsella aerofaciens
CCGACACACCTGGGCTGGCTCGATGGAAATGTTCTGTTCGAGCTGTTTTGGGATCTAGCTTAGGCCGCTCGGGTAGAATTACCGGAATATATACGCTGCTGTGAGCAGGAGGTTGCCGCGCATGGCGACGATGAACGAAAAAGATTATTACGAGATTCTGGGTGTCTCCAAGGACGCTACCTCGCGTGATATACAGAAGGCCTTCCAGCAAAAGGCCCGCAAGCTCCATCCGGACGTCAACAAAGAGCCGGATGCCGAGGAAAAGTTTAAAGAGGTTTCCGAGGCCTACGCCGTGCTTTCGGATGAGCAAAAACGTGCGCGCTACGACGCCATGCGTTCTAGCAATCCCTTTGCCGGTGCTCCTACAGCTTCGCCCTATGGTGGCGGCTACGCCGGCAACACGGGCTATGGCAATCCCTTTGAGGGCGGCTTTCCCTTTGGTGGCGCCTGGGGCCAGCAGCGTCGCGGCCAGGCTGCCTACAATCCCGAGAACGGCGCCAACGTGGTCGTCGATATCAAACTGGACGCCAAGGAGGCCAAGGGCGGTGCCCGCAAGACCGTCCGCTATACGCGCTTCGATACCTGTGGTCACTGCGGCGGCTCGGGTTCTGTCTCCTCCGAGCATGCCCATACCTGCCCAAGCTGTGGCGGCCGCGGCCACATCGACGTCGACCTGTCCTTCCTGTTTGGTGCGGGCACGTTCCAGTCGGTCTGCCCCGAGTGCGGCGGTTCCGGTAAGGTCGTGGCAGACCCCTGCCCTGATTGCGGTGGCAGCGGTCGTACTCGCGTAACCTCCGAGCAGACGATTGAGTTTCCTGCCGGCACGCACGATGGCGACGAGGTCCGCATTAGCGGCATGGGTCATGCTGGCACCAACGGTGCCGCGGGCGGCGACCTGGTGGGCCGCGCCCATGTTGAGGCCGAGCGCTTGGAAGGCAAAGCTCGTACCGGTTTTTACCTGATGGGCATCGTGGCGCCGTTTTTGGTACTCTCGGCCATCTCGGGCGTGTTCTCTGCCTTTGCCGTGATGTGCTTTATTCCGTTTACCATGGGCCTGTTCATGGTGCTTTCGGACGGCGTGCTTCATCGCAGCTTGCTGTGGTGGAAGCGCGGTGCGATGCAGTTTGCCAACGGTTTTGCCAACGGCTTCATGTTCGCGCTCGTGTCGGTTTGGTTCGCGAGCTGCTCGCAACGGGCCATGCTTTCGCCGTACCAAATGCAATAACATCAAACCCTCTGTTTGCGGCCGGCCTTGCTTGGGTATAGGACGCACTGTGACAATAATGAAAGTCGGAAGGATTCGGTCGTGTCGGAAAATAGGGATTACTACGAGGTACTTGGCGTCGACAGGGATGCCGACGCGCGGACGATTAAGCGCGCGTTTCTAAAGAAGGCCCGTACCGTACACCCGGACGTTTCGGACGACCCCGAGGCCGAGGCCAAG
Organism: Collinsella aerofaciens; assembly: GCA_048227095.1. Taxonomy (GTDB): domain Bacteria; phylum Actinomycetota; class Coriobacteriia; order Coriobacteriales; family Coriobacteriaceae; genus Collinsella; species Collinsella aerofaciens_CF. Next base: position 1,445 of record DBFAHJ010000258.1, read on the forward strand.
TTTAAAGAGCTTAACGAGGCATATTCCGTTCTTTCCGATGAGCAGAAGCGTGCTAACTACGACCGTTACGGCACTGCCGACGGCCCTGGTGGTTCAGGCTACGTCGATATCAACGATATCTTTGGTGGCATGGGCATGGACGACTTGTTCTCGTCGTTCTTTGGCGGCGGTGCCGGCGGTGGCGCCCGCAGCCGTCGCGAGCGCCGCCGGGGTCGCGATATGGCCATCTCCCTTTCGGTGACGCTCGAGGAGGCGGCACTCGGCTGCAAAAAGACGATCAGCTATGACCGCCTTGCTCCTTGCGAGGACTGCAATGGCACCGGTAGGGCAGAGGGCGCACAGGAAAAGCAGTGCGGCCGCTGCCACGGTACGGGCTACGTCACGACGGTTCAGCGTTCGTTCCTGGGCCAGGTTCAGTCTTCCTCGCCTTGCCCTGACTGCCATGGCGAGGGCACGGTTATCGACCATCCCTGCGAGACCTGCGACGGTCAGGGCCGCACGCCTTCGCATGAAAAGATTGACATCGATATTCCCGCCGGCGTTTCGACCGGTCGCCAGCTGCGTGTGAGCGGCTTTGGCGAGGCCGGCCTTCGCGGCGAGCCTTCGGGCGACCTGATTGTCAACGTGCGCGTTGCCGACCATGAGCGCTTTAAGCGCAACGGTGACGACCTGTACCTGGTGAGTGATATCTCGATTGCGCAGGCTGCGCTTGGCTGCGAGATCGAGGTCGAGGGCATTATGCCCGACGAGGTCGTTAAGGTGACGGTTCCCGCCGGCGCCCAGTACGGTGATACCGTGAGCGTCAATAATTACGGCATGCCGCGCATTGGCGGTGGCGGTTCGCGTGGCCGCCTGATCGTGCAACTGCGCGTGGTCGTTCCCACCAATCTTTCCAATAAGCAGCGCGAGCTGCTCCGTGCTTTTGCCGATGAGATGGGCGATGACGTTGCTTCTGGTAAGAAGTCGGTGACCGACCGTATCAAGAGTGCTCTCGATGACATCCTCGATTAAGGAGCCCGCGTGCTCGCACCCCATATTTCCGTCGTCAACCTCGGTTGCCGTGTCAACCGGGTTGAATCCGACCGTATCACTGCCGATCTTATGCGCCTGGGCTTTGCGATGGTGGAGCCCCAGGATGCAGAGCTGATCGTCATTAACACCTGTGCCGTTACGGGCGAGGCCGAGGCCAAGACCCGTAAGGCCGTTCGCCATGCTCTGGCCCATCCAAACGAACCCTATGTGATCGTGACCGGATGCGTTGTCAATTTGCATCCCGAGGAGCTGCTGGAGCTTTCGGACCGCGTGATTGCCGAGCCGTCCAAGATCGATGTTGCCGACCGCGTTTGCGAAGTGCTAGGCGTTGAATCCGACAGCGTCGCCGCTTGCAGCGATAGCGATGTGGTCGATGCGCTTGGGCGCTCCCGCTTGGGCGTAAAGATCCAAGACGGCTGCAATCACCGCTGCACCTACTGCATCGTGTGGAAGGCGCGCGGCCCCGAGCGCTCCGTGCCTGTCGAGTCTGTGCTCGAGCAGGTGCTCGAGGCCCAGGAGGCCGGCGTGCCCGAGGTCGTGCTGACGGGCGTGAACCTCGGTGCCTACGACGGCAAGAGCGCGACCGACGAACACGTGGAGATCGACGAGCTGCTCGAGACCATCATGGAGCGCACCTCGATTCCCCATGTGCGCATTTCTTCGGTGGAACCCATGGATATCTCCGAGCGCCTGCTGAAGGTCATGGCTCGCTATCCGCAGCGTATCGCCCCGTTTTTGCACCTGCCCGTGCAGTCCGGTTGCACGGCGACCCTGCATCGTATGGGCCGTCCCTATAGCGCTGAGTCCTTCGAGGGCACGGTGCGTATGATTCGCGAGATTTTGCCGCAGGCTTCGCTTTCGTGCGATGTCATCGTCGGTTTTCCCGGCGAGACGGACGAGGAGTTTGAGGAGTCGCTGGCGCTCTGCCGTCGCGTGGGCTTCTCGCGTATGCACGTGTTCCGCTACAGCAAGCGCCCCGGCACCTTGGCGGCCGATATGCCCGACCAGGTGGCGCCCGAGGTCATGGCTGAGCGCAGCCGTCGCATGCGCGCGGCGGCCCAGGAGCTCGCCGTTGCCGACGCCCGTCGCCGCGTGGGCTCCGTCGAGCGTGCCGTGCTCGAGTATGGCGACAACCTGACGCTCGGCTCCTTCCATCATGCCCGCCTTGACGATACCCGTGGACTCACGGCCCCGTGCCTGCTCGATGTTGCTATCATCGGAGTCGATGATTCCGGCTTGGTCCATGCACGCAGGGAGGTTCATGGAAGCCTCGAAGATTAGACTTACCGTTCCCGAGGGAATTGACCCCTCTCGTGTGCTGGGCGCTGGTGACGGCGTTCTGCGCACGCTCGAGGGCCTGGTTCGCGCCCACGTGGTTGCCCGTGGTGACAGCATCGCCGTGGGCGGTGACCCGGATGAGGTTGAGCTCGTGGCGCGCTTTTTCGAGCATGCTTTTCGCGAGGCGGCCGCCGGGCGCACACTGTCTGCCGACGATGTCTCTCGCTGCCTGGCCGTCTTGCGCGACGGTGAGCACGAGGCTACGTCGCTTCGCGATGACGTGCTGCTTTCGTATCGCGGCCGTGCCATTCGCCCCAAGACGCTGGGCCAAAAGCGCTATGTGGATGCCATCCGCACGCATACCATCACGTTTGGCCTGGGTCCTGCCGGCACCGGTAAGACCTATCTGGCCATGGCGCTCGCCGTTGCCGCGCTCAAGCGCCACGAGGTGGGCCGGCTGATCTTGACGCGTCCGGTTGTCGAGGCGGGGGAGAACTTGGGCTTTTTGCCCGGCACCCTCGAGGAAAAGATCGATCCCTACATGCGTCCGCTCTACGACGCCCTTTTTGACATGATGGATCGCGAGCGCACCGATGAGCTTATGGAGCGTGGCGTGATCGAGATCGCCCCGCTTGCCTACATGCGCGGCCGCACGCTGAGCGATGCCTTCGTGGTGCTCGACGAGGCGCAAAATACCACGCCTGAGCAGATGAAGATGTTCCTGACGCGCTTGGGCTTTAACTCCAAGTTTGTGATTACCGGCGACCTGAGCCAGCGCGACCTGGTGGGTCGTCGTGGCGGTCTTGCCGACGTTGAGCAGATTTTGGGCCGTGTCGACGATGTCGCATTTTCGCACCTCGAGCGCGCCGACGTGGTGCGCCATGCCTTGGTGGGACGTATCGTCGAGGCATACGACACTTATGATGACGTGCGCGAGCAGCGCCCGCGCGACCGAAAGGAGTCCCGTTGAGTGTATTGATCAGCAACGATGCCGAGCTCGATACGCTGCTCGATGCGCAGGAGGTGGAGCACATCTGCGAGGTCGTGCTTGCCGCCGAGGGCGTTGAGCGTGAAGTCGAGATTTCCCTTTCGTATGTCGACGAGGACGAGATGCACGAGCTCAACCACGAGTGGCGCGGTATCGATCGCACCACCGATGTACTCTCGTTTGAGTGCGATTCGGCCTTTGACGATGACATTCCCGCCGATGAGACGCTCGAGCTCGGCGATATTATCTTGGCCCCGCAGGTTATTGCCCGTCAGGCCCCCGGTTTTGGCAATAGCCCCGCTGACGAGTGCCGTCTGATGCTCGTTCACGGCATGCTGCACCTGCTGGGCTATGACCACATCGAGGACGACGAGGCCGAGGTCATGGAGGCCCGCGAGGACGCCATCCTGCGCGATTTGGCGCTCGAGCGCGGCGAGGACCCCAAGCTAGTCCACGTCGGCCCCATCACCAACCACGCCCACGACTAGGAGCCGTCTATGATTCCCGGATCGAACAAGGACCATCCGTCCTTCTTAAAGTCGTTTTCTTACGCTATGGAGGGCTTCGTCACCGCCGTCAAGACCGAGCGCAACATTAAGGTCATGCTCGTGGCGGGCGTGTGCACCGTCATTGCAGGCTGCATCGTGGGGCTCGACATTGCCGAGTGGGCCACGATTATCATCTGTTGCGGCCTGGTGATCCACGGCGAGCTTTGCAATACCGCCATGGAGGCCATCGTCGACCTGGCGACCCAGGAGCTCCATCCGCTGGCCAAGCGTGCGAAGGACATCGCCGCCGCCTCCGTATACGTTCTTTCCATCACCGCCGCGATTGTGGGCTTGCTGGTATTTGCCCACGCGCTCGGCTTTATTTAGAAAGGGATTCCCATGTCCGACAATATGCAGCCTACCGATGAGATTTTGGACGACGAGTCCCTGGACGCGGTGGATACCGAGGAGCTCGAGGATGTCGAGGAGTTCGACCCGTTTGAGGGTATGAGCGACGAGGAACTCGACGCCCTGTGCGACGAGGACGACAACCTCGCGGGCTTTGGCGACGTGGAGCCCGGTTTCCGCAGCGGCTTTGTGGCCCTGGTCGGTCGTCCCAACGCTGGCAAGTCCACGCTGCTTAATGCCTGCTATGGCAAAAAGGTCGCCATCACCTCGCCGGTGGCCCAGACGACCCGCCGCCGCATGCGCGCCGTCGTTAACCGTCCCGGCTACCAGCTGGTCTTTGTCGATACCCCGGGTATCCACAAGCCCAAGGACGGTCTGGGTTCCGAGCTCAACAAGAGTGCGTTGTTCGAGCTGAACGATGTTGACGTCGTCGCGTTTTTGATTGATGCCACCAAACCTATCGGCAGGGGAGACGCTTGGGTTGCCGAGCGCGTCAGATGCGCCCGTTCCAAGAAGGTTCTGGTGCTCACTAAGGCCGATGAGGCCGACCCCGCACAGGTCATGGAGCAGCTTAAGGCTGCCCACGAGCTCATGGAATATGACGATGAGATCGTGACGTCGTCGGTCAAGAACTTCAACGTCGATGCCTTTATCGAGACCGTTGCGCACTTTTTGCCCGAGGGTCCGCGTTGGTTCCCCGAGGACATGGGTACCGACGCTTCCGATGAGACGCTCGTTGCCGAGTTT